>NZ_CAWUDN010000019.1:0-93880 GCF_963920915.1 Nostoc sp. PCC 9305 | reverse complement strand
GCATGACAAAATCCATGAAAGAGGAAGTACAGCAACAAGACAATCCTCCTGAATTCTGTAGAGAAGCTATTCAAAAAGCACTGGATGAAAAGAAAGGAAGGCAACAGTAATTAGAGCTTTATTTCTAACATTCTGTCTAAACTACAGATAGTTGAAAAGCAATATATATAACAAATTGAAGGCTAGGGTTAGAAAATTGACTCTAGCCTTCAATTTATAGCTGTATCTCTGACTGTGTGAGAACCTTAGCCTTTTTCTAAATCTTGGTTATGAATAATTTTGACACTCTGTAAATGAATTTTAAGTTCTTCTGCAACACTTTCAGGTAACATTGTTACTCGACTTTCATTTCCCTTGGTATCGCGAACGGTAATCTGGTTCTGAGCAAAATCAATATCTTTAACCCGGAAATTTAAGGCTTCATTTAATCGAAAACCAGTGCCGTAAAGTAATTTCATTAAAAGTTGATGTACTTCATATAATTTTTGAATGATTGCAAAAAATTCATCTTTCGTAATCATGTTTGGTAGGAAAATTCCGTATAATACAGCGCTTCCGGCTATTATGCAATATAGTTTTCTCCTTGCCCCTCTCCTATCATTGCTTTCAGCTTTTAGGATGTACCTCATAGCTGCCGAAACTGCTGTAATTCCGTATAATATAGGACTTACGCATTTACATAAAAGCAAAAATGACAGGTAGAGTTTTCAAGGCTTCTATCTAGATTTTTCAATCATATTTAGGCGATCGCCAGCAATCAAAAGCAACCTACAAAAGCCTGAAACAACGTATTTACGTTAATACACAAGATAGTTATTTTGTACAGTGCGTAAGTCCTATAATACTCTAAATATCGTAACTACTCAGACTCAACTCAACCACTCTGGACTAAAAGTCCAGGTGTAAGTTCCATAACCTTTTGAGTTCGCTTCAAAATCTACGGAGAAAACTGCCATGAATCTCATGAATCTATCGCTCAAGAAACTCGCTTATTTTGCTACACCTGCTTTAGCTGGATTAGTCTTAACTTTAGGCGGGGCAAATTTAACTGGTAGTTTGCCTGCTTCCGCAAGTCTTGCTGGGAACTGGACTAGTATAGAATCAATTCGCGATAACGTCGTTATTTTTTACTCTACAAACGGAGCGGCAACTGTTGCTAGCATCCTCGGCGGTTCTGGTAATGTGCAGACACTCACAACCTATACCTTTGCTGAGGGTTGCACTCACTTAACGAAGATCCGTGATGGTGTAATCTTGTTCTATAACGCCTCAACAGGAGCGGCAACTGTTGTTAACTTCGACAATTTTGGTAATATACAGACACAACAAGGTTATACCTTTGCTGGGGGTTGGACTCGCGTAACGAAGATCCGTAATGGTGTAATCTTGTTCTATAACGCCTCAACAGGAGCGGCAACTGTTGTTAACTTCGACAATTTTGGTAATATACAGACACAACAAGCTTTGTAAAGAGTGCGATCGCTGTTGAGCAGGCTAATCTAAAATTGAATGCTCTACTCTAACCGCTTTTAATCCCATGTCGATTTGTAGTTTTACACCATTACTAGTAATAGGTGACAGCATAGCCAAACTAGCCGCCGCCCGTAACACCTGTTTATCATTAACAATTGTAAAATAAACCAATCTATGAATCTGACTTTTACCGTTAAGCTCCTATTCCTCAACTGCCTACTTAATGTACTAATACGGGACAGGAGAATCAAGAGTTTATACCAAATTCCCTACTTTTCCTACTTATCCCACCTTTTACAAAGCGCTACAAAATAGGAACTTATCCGCTGATGAGTGTGAAAGTATGTCTGCTATATCGTTACTGCCACCAAAAATAAAATTACAGTTTTGCAGTGTCTAGAATGCTTGCTACACAGACCTTTCAGAAAAAAGACTCTCAAAGGTGAGTGTGATTTTAGTTGTTGAGCAGCTATTTAGTGTAGGTGGCATACACAAAAAACCTCTAGGAATAAGCATTCTAGAGGTTTTTAATTTACTTGGAGTCTGTACTTGGAGTAATTTGGAAGATACTTCCTTATATATCCCTATTTTCCATTAGTCGATTAATTAACTCTTGTTGTTCGGCTAATTGTTGCTTGAGTAAATCAATTTCTGATTGCTGCTGAGATACTTCTGGGTTAATTCTTTCAGCAAATATCGCTACATCCTGATAATGCTTATTTGAAACTTCCACTTTGTGTCCACACCATTTACTTACTACTTTTTCATCAATTCCTAAGTCAAAAACTGCATGAGTGATAAAAGTATGGCGTGTATTGTAAGGGGATAAATATCTTGTAAGTTTATTTTGCTGGATTAATTTATCAATTATTCCTTTGCGATAAAAGTTCTTCCTTCCACGCCACACTTGACCAAAATTTGTGTCATCAATTATTTTTCCAATTTTAGATTTAAAAACCACTTCATTTGGTTCACCTTGTGGAATTGACTTTAAAAGATTCCACAACTCACCATCTTTAGGTATCGGAAATTTTCGTACTAAATCCCCTTTGTAACTATTGTCATTTTTTAATGGATAGAATTTCTTAGTTATTCTGTCATAATTTCTACGAATTAAAATTCTTTCTTTATCCCATTCTATATCGCACCACATTAAACCAATTGCTTCACCTGTTCTTGTACCAGTAAGAAATTTAAACTTAAGAAAGTTAAACCAGTGAGAATATTCTGATTGCACATAACTAAGAATTATTTGTGCTTCATTCCAAGTATAAGCTTTTCCTCTGTCCAAAACGTCATCATCTGTTTCTACTTCAATTTCCTTTTGAGTTTTACCTTTAGCACTTTTAGTTATTATTTCGTCAGACATATCTTTATAAGGATTGTAAGACAAAATTTTTTGTTTTATCCCTACTTGATAAGCTTTTTCTAAATTAGAAAGTACAAGTTTAACTGTTTTTAAGCTTCTATTCTCAATCAACAAGTTTATAATTTTCAAAGCATCTTCTGATTTAGTTGCCTCTATTGCTGACTTAAGGAAATTTTTATATCTTCCTTGATATTTGCCTTTATAAACACTTTCTCTTAATCCTTGTTTTCTGTATTCGCAATACATATCCCAGACCTCAAGAATAGATAACTCTGGTTGCGGATTGAGTCAGGTGCAAAACTTTATTCTGCTAGAGGAGGCAGTAGGATTGGCTAAAACTGCCGTTGTCTGAACGATGTTTTCTAATAAAGCTATTTTGATTTAAGTAAAAATACAAGAGTGAAAATGATGTGGAAATAATTTCGTAATTGTGCCTAGTACAATGTCTAACTTAGTAATGAAAAGTTCGTAGTAAGGACTTTAGTGCTTAGAAAATTCAAGACTAAAGTCCTTACTACAAACTTGTTTACCTTACTAATTTAAACTTAACAGACTATTAGCAAGGATTTTGGGCAACCCATAATTAAAATTACAGCGTCAGCCTTTATCCCTGCTTATTCTCTCCCTATATCTAACTGTACTTGCAATCCATCATTGTCACTGTCTGACTGAGCCGGTGTTAAGAAAACTGAAGTGTCTGGCTGTGATAGTGATTCGTTAAAGCGGATTTGGGTTGGAGTTTTATTTTCTCTTCGATTATTGTTGGAAAGACTTGCTGGATTAGTTTGCTCAAAAAAACTTTTAAAGTCATCTTGGGCTGTTTTCTTATCGATTCCAAGTAGAGAATCACCACTTAATCTATATTGTCCGGGATTTGAGTTTGATGCTGGTGATTGAGCGTAGACTTGGCTTCCTAAGCTTACAAAGGCTGCCGTAATCCCTAAGAAAGCAATAATTTTGGCGTTCATTTGTTTTATCCAAATTATTTTAATATTGCTTGTCTATTATTCTCTGGGAAAAGTATTTTGATTAACTCTATCGTTAGGTTCAACTATAATAATTGTATTGCGTATGTACTTAGCGTGTCAATAATTTTTGGTGTTTGAGATATTATATTAACAAGCTATAACTTTGGCATCTCTTGAGAAGTTAAATTATCTGGTTAGGCTTCTAGGCGATCGCAGTTAAGTCCGTTGAGATATGCGAGCATTAAATTCAGAATATTTAACAGTGGCACAAGAGTGATCGCTTGGGTGAAGCTGTTTTAATTACCACTACTACAATTTTCGTGACAATCTGACAAATTTGTTACTAAAATAACGAGTTTAGTTACCATCACTACGATTTTTGTTACAAACATCATAATTTTCGTTACAAGTTTACAAATTTAGTTACTATCACTACGATTTTCGTTACAAACGTCATAGCTTTAGTTAATATTGCTGAGTTAATTGTTACAATAAGCACCAAAATATGTGGATTTTACCCAACCAAAATTAGGCTTTAGTAAGGCAAGCTAGCTCTAGAACACATTAAAAAGAACATCATTATGCCTCGTCAAAAGCGTACATATCGCGTTCTAGAAAAAGCTGAATTGAGAATCGCCGGACTCAAAGCGATCGATCCCAGTATGGATTTTGGGGATGCTCGCAACTTGCAAAATGTCGCACAAGTAATTCAGCAATACCGCAGTAAAATAGATGCTTATAATACGACTCTAGCTGTGATTGACTCTTATAAAAGTGAGATGAAAGAGTTGGAAAAAACTTTGAGCGATCTGAATGAAAAAATGCTCTTGGGTGTTGCTTTTAAATACGGCAAAGATAGCTATGAATATCAGATGGCAGGTGGTGTTCGTAAAAGCGATCGCATCCGTAAAAGCACAGCAACACGCTTGAAAGCGACTTCAGAGGAAGCAAATACTAAGAGTGCTACAACTGTATAAAAGCGCCTCAGATTTAAATCTGCACGTAAGAATTCAGGAGTCAGAATTCAGAGGTTGTTTGAAAAGTGGTTGGCTGTGATTTTAGGCACTTATTGATCCCCCCAACCCCCCTTAAAAAGGGGGGCGAAACCTTTCAAAGTCCCCCTTTTTTAAGGGGGATTTAGGGGAATCTAGAATGTTTTGTTACCAAGAAAAGGACTTTTCAAACATCCTCTCAGGAGCCAGAATAAATGAGACAGCCAGCCAAAACATTTCATAAGTAATTTTTTCGGCTGTGTATTTTACTTTAGTCATCAGAAACTTTACGTAACTCTATTGATGTAACTATAAGTAAATTCGGTAAAATTCGTGAGGTTTAACAGATAAAAATTAACTAAGATTAGCTTTAAATAACAGTCAATATCTGTTAAACCAAACAAGTTTGTAATAATCGGTAATAACCGATGGATTGTTTATCAGCAAATATTGCTCAACATAACTTTATCCACTGATGAGTGACTTAAATAACCAAAAACTAAACCTCAAATTCCATCAGTTGCGTTTAGTTCCATATCTAGCAATTGGCTCTCTGATTTTTTATTTCAATTCCAATCTAGATTTAAACTACATATTTAAAGGATATTTAGTTTTAATGGAATCTCAGCTATGTATAATCGTTATTTATTTTTTGACGGCAAAAATCACTAATAAAACACATAAATAATCAAAAAAAGGTCAAAAAATTTGGTTGTATTGTATGCAAATAGATATTTATTAGAGTTAATTAAGGAAGTAAATGTTATGAAGACTAAATCTACAGCAATTATACTTTGCTTTTTTGGTGGCTGGCTGGGAATTCACAAATTTTACTTAGGACAAAATGTAGCAGGTATTTTGTATTTATTGTTTTTTTGGACTTGTATTCCATCTTTAATAGCCTTTGTTGAGTTCTTCATCCTAGTTTTGATGCCAGATACCGAATTCAATACAAAATATAATCAAGGTATAGCAAGCGCAAGTGGAGCAGTATCTGCTAAAGATGCAACCAGTGCGCTAGCTGATTTAAAAAATCTTTTTGATTCTGGGATAATTACCGCAGAAGAGTATGAAGAAAAGCGGCAAAAGCTTCTGAAATCTTTGTAAATTAAAATCATCAGTTGATTTACCGTGTCACAATCTAAATCTTGGTTTCAGCAAACTCCTGCTTGGGTATGGTTATCATTAATTCCGACATTAGGGGGATTTGCTATTGTCTATGCAGGTTATAAATCTAAGACTAAAACTTGGGTTGTCATAGGGATTAGCACCTCTGTTTTAGCTTTGGCTTTATCGGCAAATAGTTTAGCGGTTGCGATCTGGATAGCTCAAATTGGCATTGCCTTCTATCTCAAAAAATCTTATTTAGTTAAAACCTATCCGAAGAATTTACCAATTCCAGAAGAACAAGAGTTAGCAAAGTTAGTTGCGAATACTCGTGAGAAAGTAGATATTAATGAATGCTCAAAACATGAACTAGTTAATTATTTAGGGCTACCGATAGTTTATGCAAATAATATAGAATCATTAATGAATGAAGGATATGTTTTCACTCATGTAGAAGAGTTAATCGAAATAGCCGGAATTCCCGAAAAGCAGGTGGCTCGAATTACACCACTCATTACTTTTAGCTACAACTACAAAAAAGAAGCTGATTTTTCTTGGAAACGATTAAATACATATTCAACTGATGAATTAATTACCTGTGGATTGGATGGAGCGATCGCACAACAAATTGTTGCCGAAAGGCAGCAACGAGGTGAGTATAAATCATTGATTGATGTGAAGCAGCGCACTGGATTACCGTTTAATACTTATCGTCACATCGCTTAGACTCTCCATTCCCCCGCCTTTTTCCAAGGAAGCTTCACAGTAAATCGACTACCTTTGCCTAACTGACTTTCGGCGTGGACAGTTCCACCATGCAACTCGACAATTTTTTGCACCATTACTAATCCTAAACCAGTTCCCGAAGAACGATGGTTAGAGGCAGTTTCAACTTGCACAAAAGGTTGAAATAATTTAAAAAGGTCATCAGAAAGCATTCCAATACCAGTATCTACCACGCTGATGAAGATATATTCGTTGGTGGAACTTGGCTGGGCTTCAATCCAGACTTCGCCTCCTTCTTTAGTAAACTTAATTGCATTAGTCAATAAGTTGATAAATACTTGGCGAATGCGGCGTTCATCGACTTGGATGGGTTCGAGTTCTTCAGGTATTTGTGCCCTCAGCCGGATATTTTTCTGGAAGGCTAAATCTTTGACAGAACTCAAGCAGAAGTCACATATTCCCTGAATCGAAGTAGCAGCTAATTGCAGTTCTATTTTGCTAGATTCGGTGTCAGTAATGTCAAGGATTTGGTTAATTAATTCTAATAGGTTCTTACCGCTAGATTCGAGCATATTTAAAGACTGGCGCTGTTCTTCACTTACAGGGCCGTATACTTGCTCTTTGAGTGCCTCTGTGATTCCCAAAATTGAGTTTAAAGGAGTCCTCAGATCGTGGTTGATGTTTCCTAAAAAGGTTCTTCTAGCACGATTTGCCACTTCGGCAATTTCTTTCGCCTCACGTAGCGCGGATTCTGCGCGTTTGCGATCGCCTACTTCTAAAGTTAGGGTGACAATTTCCGCGATTGAGCTAACGAAGTTTTGCTCGCTCAGTTCCCATTTCCGGGGAATATCAACCTGTTCAGATAATACTGTTCCCACCATTTTGCCCCCAACCCAAAGACTGGTATCAATTAGAGATACAATATTATTTGGTTCGAGCCATTTATTCCATAATTCTTGTACTCGTGGATCGGTACGAGTGTCAGAGACGGCAATGGTACGAGAAGCCACCAAAGCTCTAAAGTAGATTAAATAATCTGCAAGGTTGCGTTCTAAACCTGCCGAATGTTTCTGATGGCTACGTTCATAGAGACTTATGCATTGTAGCTTGGTGCGATCGCTATTGAATAACCATACACTGACTCGTTCTACTTCTAAGGCATTGGCTGCTTTTTCTGTGATAACTTTGAATGCTGTTTCCAGATTTCCTTCAAAAATCGCTTTGTGATTTGCCAATTCTGTGAGTACTTGATAATGCTGCTCCAGTTTTTGCTCACTGTTAATGCGTTCTTCAACCTCGTGCTGTAATTCTTGAGTTCGCTGTTTAACTTGCAGTTCTAAATCTTCATTTTTGCTAATCAGTGTAGTAAAGATTTTCCGTAAATTTTGCGCCATCTCATTAAAAGATGCACCCAGCACCTCTAGTTCTTGAATGCCCTGCACTTTCACCACTGAGTCTTCGCTGTTGGTAAAATCAGTTAAATCTTTTGTCGCCGTGCTGAAGTACAAAATTGGTTGAGTAATCCACCGGGCGGTGAGAATCCCCAATAGAATAGCTAGTCCCAACGCTCCCAAACAGAGAAAAATAGTAGTTTGAATATTGCGATGAATTTGTCCCATAAAGTCTGCTTCTGGGACAGCTACTATTATCAACCAGTTGACATTTGTTTCGCCCTGTAAAGGTCTAACTTCTAAAAATTGCCGTTTGCCGTCAAAGGAAAAATCTAGTTGCTGTAAACTTTGAATTTGCTCAAAGTTATTAAATGTAGTTTTTAAGTATTTAGCGGTTGCTTTAGTCAAAGAATTGCCACTTTGGGAAGCTTTCAACCTAATGGGTTTACCATTTTGGAAGCGGAATGGTTCTTCGGTTGTAGAACTTGCAACTAATAGCCCCGATCGCTCCATAATAAAAATCTGCCCAGACTTGCCAACTTTGATGTTTTGCAGCAAATCCCCAATTTGTGATAAGTGAGTGAGAGTGCTGTTGACTCCGAGTAATTCCCCTTGGGAGTTATGGATGGGAAGAGAAGCACTAATTAAGAGTGTTGGTTCAGTGCGGGGTGTAAAAATCTCACTAAAGCTGAATTTTTTAGCGGTAACTGCTGTGAGATAATCAGGAAGCGATCGCGCATCATAGTTTTTGATTACCTCTGGTAATTGAGTACGTTGACCTTGAGAGTCAATTATGTAAGTGTAGAGATCGTACCCAGTTGACTTATCGGCTTTTCTGAGTAAAGATTGGCGATCGTTGAGCTTCTCTACCGCTAGATATTCTTGCTGTTCATTGCTTGCAGTTATTGCCAACGCATCGGGAAAAATCTTTAACTGCTCTATTAAGTATGACTCCCAGGTTGCCAGATTCTCTATCTTCAGCAACCCCATATTAATGAGATTTTGATTACTGCGTAGTACCTGACGCGGCGTTGCCAAATAAGTCTGTAAATTCTGCTCAACTCGATTGCCAACTTCATGACGTAATTCGCTAGCTACCTCATTGACTGCCTTTTGCCCGTTGCCGATTGATAAGTATGCAGTCAATCCCACGGCTAGCAAGATTTGCAGCAAAAACAACGCTACCAAAATGCGACTTAGAGCTACGCCTTTAAACAAAGAAAAAACATTACCTTGCCCAGTATTTTTATTCATTTGCCCACTTTCCCTTCCTGTCCTGTAGTACTGAGTACAACACCTCTAGTTTGCTGTCCTGTGGGCTTATGCATAGTTTGTACTCGGTCGGATCAAGTGCCAATATACCACTTCTGGTAAAAGAACAAAACGTTACTTAACTGCACCTGTAGATTTTACCAGCCAAAATAAAATATGACTAACGTCCATCACAAAGACAAAGACGCGATTTATCGCGTCTCGCTTTAACGATTCATCGCGTCTTGCGTTAATTGTAAATATGAAAGAAATTGATGAAAAGCCGAATCAATTCGTAGCTAGTTAAGATTTATGAGTTATAACTGGCATTTTTAAAGAAATCTAACTGTAGACAGATGAAATTTGAAACGCTACTGTTATCAGAAGCGTGTTTTTTAGCGTTCAGATTATCTTTTAATCTACGCGCTAAAGAAAAGGAGTTAATCACTTAAGGATTGCTCTTAATTTTACTGCATCCTGCCCACAGCCACCCCAAGACATAGGTTTGATCGCTCATGCTCAACGTATCCACTCACAATTCTCAACAAAATCAGCAATTAATTGACAATACTGACTGGAACGTTATTGAAACGGAGTTTAATCCGACGCAGTTACATCACAAAGAAACCGTCTTTACTCTTGGTAATGGGTTGTTAGGAGTGCGGGGTACATTTGAGGAAGGATATCCACAGGATTTTCCAGCCGTACTTATTCACGGTGTTTATGATGATGTGACAATTGCTCACACCGAACTAGTCAACTGTCCCAACTGGCTGCCATTGGCGGTAAAAGTAGCTGGGGAACGCTTTACTATGGACAGTGGTGAGATTCTCAACTACGAACGTCGGCTCGATCTACGCTTAGGTTTAGTTAGCCGTGATGTGCGCTGGCGTAGTCCTAATGGTCATACCCTAGATTTTCACTTCGAGCGTTTCACCAGTTTAGCAGACCAACACGTTTTGGCGATTCGCGCTCAAATTACATCGGTAGACTTTGAGGGTGAAATTACCGTCGAAGCTGGATTTGACAGCGAACCACATACCCAAGGCGTTAAACATTGGCGAACCTTAAACCAAGGTGGCATAAATCAGATTCTCTGGTTAAACAGTACAACTCTCCACTCAAATATTCAACTTGGGATGGCAGCTAAGTTAGTGGTAGATGGTGACGAGACTGCACCAGTGAGCGTTGAAAATGCTTCTAGTTCTCCCATTTTGACAACCACCTTAGAGTTATATCCCGGAAAAACGGTAACTGTAGAAAAGATTGTCACCCTGTTTACTTCACGAGAGACAGAAATTCCCATTGCTGCCGCTTTACAAAGACTCGCTGATGAACCGAGATATACTACCCTATTGGCAGCTCACATTGCAGCATGGGAGCAAGTGTGGCAAGACAGTGACATTATTATAGAAGGCGATCGCTTGGCTCAATTGAGCGTCCGTTACAATCTCTTCCAATTACTAGCGGTGACACCGCGTCACGATGACAGCGTGAGCATTCCTCCCAAAACCCTCTCCGGTTTTGCCTATAGCGGACATATCTTTTGGGATACAGAAATATTCATCCTGCCTTTCCTCACCTTAACTCAACCAGCCCTAGCGCGTAACTTACTCACCTACCGCTACCACACCCTACCAGGAGCGAGACGCAAAGCTCAAGAAGCAGGGTATCAAGGAGCGATGTATGCTTGGGAAAGTGCCACTACTGGCGATGAAGTAACTCCGCGTTGGGTTCCGGCTCCCAACGGAGAATTAATCCGCATCTGGTGCGGTGACATTGAAGTGCATATCACCGCAGATATTGCTTATGCAATTTTGCACTACTGGCAGACTACCAACGATGATGACTGGATGCGCGATTATGGCGCGGAAATTATTCTTGATACGGCTGTTTTCTGGGAAAGTCGAGTGCAGTGGAACCAAGAGCGCCACAGCTATGACATCCTAGATGTAATTGGCCCCGATGAAAATCACGATCGCGTCGATAATAATGCCTTCACCAATCTCATGGTACAGTGGCATTTGCAGTCAGCTTTGGCGCTGTGGGATTGGCTCAAACAAGCTTATCCTGAAACTTCAGCCCAACTGGTGCAAAAACTCAACTTAACCACAGAGCGTCTGCACCATTGGGCGGAAATTCAAGAGCGTCTATTTGTTAACGAAGATGCTCAAACAGGTTTAATTGAGCAATTTGAAGGTTTTTTCCAGCTAGAAGACGTTAACCTCGCTGATTACGAACCGCGTAGCAAATCTCTGCAAGGTTTGTTGGGAATTGAAGCTACAAACCAAAAGCAGATTCTCAAACAGCCAGATGTGTTGATGCTCTTGTATTTACTGCGCGATGTCTGGCGACAAGACGCAAAGCGTCTACGCTACGACCATAACACCCTCGCCACCAACTGGGACTATTACACCCAACGCACCGACCACAGTTTTGGTTCTTCACTAGGCCCAGCCATTAACGCTATCTTAGCTTGCGACCTGAATCAACCAACCGAAGCTTATACACACTTTCTGCGATCGGCCTTGGTAGACTTAGAGGATGTGAGACTGAACGCCGCCGAAGGAATTCACGCTGCCAGTGCTGGAGGAGTTTGGCAAGCGGTAGTTTTCGGGTTTGGCGGCATTCGGATGACTCAATTTGGCCCTGTTGCCTGTCCCAATTTACCACCCAACTGGACGCGTTTGAAGTTTCGTCTGCAATGGCGTAACGAGTGGTATGACTTCGACTTACAAGCCGAAACAGAAGTCAAAGTTCCCGCCTTGGCAGATACACATTCGATAATTGTCTAATAGACTTCTTGCATAAATCAATCAGCTTTCACCCAAAATCCCTCTCCCAACCTTGGGAGAGGAACTTTGAAATTAGCTCCCCTTCTCCCACAGTACATATACAGATTTTGGTTGTGATTATTTGTTGGCTGAGGTGAAAATGCGATCGGATTGGTTATAGAACCCAGTTGTCACGACTTATCCTCAATCACCAATGTAGACTCAGCAGTACGCCCAAATTCTTCTGGCGCATATTGCAAGTGAACTTCTGCACCAGGCCAAGAAAATGTACCAGGAGTAACAGAACGGACTAAGTAATGGAGGCTATAAACTCCTGGTTCCAGGTGGTCGGCGTAGGCGATAATGCGATCGCGGTACACATTCTTAAACCCAAGTTCCCAGCTATCGGCTTTTGCTTGTAATGCAGCGGTAGCAGTCTGAAAACTTGCATCCACCGCCTCAAAACCTGATGGTAGCGGATCTTTTATCACCAAATGATCCACAGGATGATCAGCGATGATTTCTAAACCAATATCAAACACCTGTCCAGAGGCTAAAGTCAAGGGTTTATCGAAAGCGTAAAGACCTGTTTTTTGCAAAACTTTTTCTTGATTTACTTGACTAATTTCTCGTGTTATGCGGAGTCCGTTAAATCTGCCTGGTTGATTTCCTTGCAAGCGATAATTGTAAGCAACCAGATAGTGCAAAGTGCCATTACCTGATTTTTGTAGAGTTAAATCATTACGCCCACGAGGTAATAGATTAATCGGCAGAATTAGTTGTAAGCTAGGATTTTTGTAGCCATCAAAACGATTTTCTCCTAACTTATTACCAGCTAATTCCACTGTGGCAACAAAATTAGGTGGTGTGGGTTGCAGTTGACTATAATCTACCAAAGCTGTTAAAGCTTGAGCATTATTATAGTTGGTTTGCCATGTACCATCGCGTCGTAATGCCAGAAGACTTTGGAATAATTTATCTATAACTTCGGGTTTACTTTGTTTGGCAATAAATAAGCGTAAAGCTTGCGCTTGCGTCGTAGTAGATGAACTCATCCATCCCCAACTACTGGGTAAACTGACAACTGCTGTGCGGCCAGTTTCATAGATATTCTGTTGCAGCTTATTGACTAATTGTTGAGATTCATCTTGCCATTCTGGGAATTGAGATAAGTATCGCGCCAGTTTAATTTGAGTTGCTACATCAAAGCTATTGCGCTGTTCATAAATATCTGCGAGGAAAGTATTGCGTTTGTCTCCCAATTCTGCTAAAGAGATTAAAGCATTTAGTTGCAGTTGTCTTTTACAAAGTAGTTGTTTGCAAAAGTCGTATTCTCCGGGGTTTGCTAGAACTTTTTGTAAATAGGCTTTCAGGCGAGATAGCATTGCAGAATCGACTAAATTAGGGAACACCTGACTAGCTTTAGCCAAAGATTCACCCGTATAGGAAGAAACCCAAGGGTCAGATTTTTCTTGTCCGGGGAAAGCAGCAAAACCACCATCAGCTATTTGGAGTTTTTGTAATTTTTCAATTGCTTGGCTCGCTTGTTGGCTAGGATTAAATTCTGCAAATGTCTGACCGTATTTTTGGGCAAGAGTTTGCAGATTTGCCGCAATTATTAACTGACTCGCCGCCGGTTCTGTGAATGGTAAATCATCATCTTCTAAAACTTGTTTTGCTGGTGCTTTAATTTCTGGAATCAAAGTACTCGCCAACTGAATATCTAAACCTCCCGCATCAGGGAAGGTATTTTTATCAACATTCAGGGGAATCTTCACCTGTTTGTCAGTGACACCAGATTCAACGACTTGTTCTGTAATTTCAATTGGCTTAATTTCCAAAGGTACTTCAAAAGCATCTGCGGCTGTACCATTTAGCTGAGTGGTAAAGCGAACTTTACCAGTTCCCACACTATCCGCCACCATTGGAAAGCGATAAGCATGAGTTGCGGATTCAGCTTTGGTTTGCAAAGAAGTTGTTGTGGGATTTTTGTCAGCAAACTTCACATTACCGCTAAGTTCGCCATTAATTGAGAGATTTCCGGAATTCCCGGTGTTGTTAGTTACAGATAAACCAGCGAGGATGCGATCGCCTGGACGGGCAAATTGTGGCAAGATAGCATTAGTTAGTAGTGGCTTGGTGGTGATAAATGTCGCATCCCCATTCCCGAAACGCAGATTTCCATCGGTGGCCACAGCCATGACTCGCCACGTAGTCAAGTCATCCGGGAGTTTGAAGGTTATCTGTGCATTCCCATTTGCATCAGCAAGGACAGAACCGTTGTAGTAAGCTAAGGCTTGAAAATCGGTGCGAGTGCGAGTATTTGCTGCACCAGTTGAGAAACCACCGCCATAACCCCAACCTTTGGGTTTAGCTACATCTTGTGCTTGTAATATGACATCTGCGCGATTATCGTTAAAGCGGGTAGAAATTGTCTGTTCTGCATAAACTCTATCTACCAAATCTGGCGGACGATAACCAGAAAGTTGTAACACCGCTTCATTTACCACCATGACTGTAAACTGTCCTTTGGTGGGGTTTCCTTGATTGTCCTTCAGTTCTAGTTGTACTGTTTCTTCTGCACCAGGTTCTAATGATGCTTGTACTGGCTTAACTTGCAGTTTTAAATACTTATCCTCTAACTTAACTTTAAAAGGTGTAAAACCAATCTTCACCAAGTTATCTAAACTTCCTGCTTCCACTTGGTTTATGGGTTTACCTTGTCTCACTAATACAGCTTCAATGGCGGCATTAGGCAGCATTTCTGGCGTGACTTGAAACTGAATTTGTGGTGCGCCTCCCTGAACTTTGATAATTTGCTGATAAAGGGGTTTGTCTTTAATTACAGCAAAGTACAATTCTGCATCTGGATAGGGAGATTGAATTAATGCAGTAGCAGTTTCGCCTGGTTTAAACTCTTTTTTATCTAGCTTAACTTCTAAGACATCTTTTTCTCTCGAACCCCAAAACACAGGATTTTCTCCAGTTGCCCAAATTTGTAAATCTGTGGCACTTAATTCGCTTTTAGCATCACTAAAATTAACTCTAATCCGGTATGAACCAGATTCGGTTGCTGTCAAACTTACTGATTGTGGGTTACTAGCAGATGTAATTTCTGCTTGTCCTACTGTTTTATATTCGACTTGATTTTTTGGTGTTCGGCTACCTTCAACTAACTGCGTGACACTGCTATATTTTATCTGTTGTAATTCTACCCGGACTCGTTGACCTGTTATCGGTTTTCCTGTAGGGTCAGTAACAATTACTTCAATGGGAAAAGCCTTGCCAGCATCGGCGATGAAATTACTTTTTAAACCAATAAGGCGATTACTCGGTAAAGCGGTAAAGGTTTTGGAATTGGCTACAGACAAATTAGAAACATCTGCAACTTGCACATCTACCTGATAAGTCATCGGATATGGTAAATCATTAGCCACATTCACAGTTTGACTACTTTTACCATTAGCATCTAGCTGGGCATTAGTTTGCAATACATCACTAGATATACTAGGAGTTTCCTCTGGCCATAACCATTGCCTACCAAAAGTAAATTCTTCCCAACCTTTAGGAACAAAATCAGCTTGCTGGCGAGTGATAAAATATTTTGCTTCTCCACCTTCTACAGGTGCGCCAAACAAATAATTGCTGGTAGCATTAATATTAACTTTCTCGTCAATAAGAGCAAATTCTTTATCTAAGTTGAGTTCGACTTTAAAATTGGGTGGCTTAAATTCAGCTACCCGAAATTCTCCAGAAATTTCTTGTCCATTCTTCCCCTTCGCCTGGATTGTATAGTAGCCTAAGCGCTGAGTAGTTTTAATTGGTAATTCTAGAGAAAATGTGCCAAATTCATTTGTGGTTTGTGTACCTAAGCTGGTTTTTTGCCCATCAGGATTTACCAAAGTTAATTGGTAAGCAGCATTTTTATCTTGCTGAATTGCGCCATTTTGTAAGAAGTCAGCGAAACCAGTTAACCAAGCTTTTTCACCTGGTTGATACAATTGTCTATCCGAAAAAATTACGCCGCGTGATTCTGGTTTAGCATCTTGCCAACCTGCATCAATACCATAGCCATAAACGCCGCTGTATTCTTCGGTTCTAGCGAATGCCCAATCTTGATTTTCACGGGCAATTACTAATAATTGTGGTGATTTACTAGAGCTTTCATTCCCAGAATAACATTGCTGTAATCCTTCACGAACAATTCTGAAAATTCCATTTTCATCAGTTTTACCTGTTGCACAAGGTACTGCTTCAGGGCGAGATTTTGCTTGTAACTTTGATTGATAAATTTCAATAACAGCCGTTTTAACTGGTGAACCATCTGTAAGATGATTGACGCGAATTAACCCTGATTCAGGAAACCACTGCGTAAATATGCCCAAATTTGTCAATTCAACTAAGCCATAAGTCGTAGGTTCACGCCATAGTTCTTTACCATTATCCTGATATTTATTAGTACGGGCTTGCACTCCATAAGCTAACATCCCCGTAGCAGCACTTATTTTTTCCCGAAGAGGAACAGCAATGTCAACTGATTGATTTTTCTTATCCGATACCTGAAAGCTTTGCCAATCAGAAGGTTGTGGTAATAAATCACTACTATTATTAAAATAAACTAAATCTGTCGGTTGAACTACTCGATAAGCTGCTTTGTATTTTGATTCTGGCAGATTTCCCGTACTAATATTTAGCTGTAAATCTTTACTTGTGGGGAAAATATTCAAATCGGATGGTACCCAGATATCCCCAGCTAAATCTCCAGTATCATATTTAAGTGTTAGAGGTTTACCCAAAGTCTGCCCAAATTTATCTTTGAGATTTCCGCCGATAGTAATTGTATAAGTCTTGGCAGGTTCTAGTGCATAAGGGTTAATGCCAACAATTTTATCTTCTTCATTTATTTGAATAATTCTTGAAATGGCTTTTGGTGCTGGATTAATAGTAATATTTTCTTTAGCTGAATCTGTTAGTAAGACATTATTAAATTCTAGCTGCGGACTGCCTTTAAGAAATCTTCCAAAAGTTCCACCTGAATCTGGCTGTCCGTAAAAGTTAATTTTCTGAAACGCCAAAGGCGAATAAGTGACTAACTTACTGACAAATTCTTTCGCTGTAGTTAGATTGCCATAAGCAGGACGTATTCCAGGGGAAAATACCAAGCGATAACTAGTTGCTTTTTCGAGATTTTGCTGTGGGATGAGGTTATAAATCCAATTGCGTGCTGAAGGGTCAAATTTTTCTAAAGGGTCTTCTTCATTTTTTAATGGCTTTTCTTCTTTGTTTAATTCGACTTTGAAGCCGACACCTTTGTTTTTTCCTTCAGGAATTAACTGTAAATGTTCTTGTACAGAAGCTAAATCTAATTCGACATTGGAAGTAAACTGTAACTTTTGTTGTAAATCAATTGGTTCAATATCAGCTTTTTCAATCGGGTTTACACCTGGTAAATTGGTCAGGTTAATAGACTCGGTGTTGAAAGTCCAAGGTAAATCTTTGTCTAGTCGATGATTTTTTAAATCGGCTAAACCTGCTTTAAGAGTAACTTGAAACCGTGTTGCTATTGGTAATGCTTTTTCAGCTTGGAATCCCACCATGCGAGGTGTTAAAAAGCGAAATTGACCGGGTAAAGGCGGCCAAAGGGCAAATTTTTGTAGTATTTTTTGCTGTTCTGGACTATCAAGACTTTCAACTGGGATTAAAGCTTCTTTAAAACGGATGCGGATTTGATTGAGAGGTTTTGCATCTCCAATGGGACTAATTTGTTCAATCCAGTCTGGTAATTTTGGTGGTGTGAGTGAGGAAACTGCTGGGAGTTGTTCTTTACTTGAGTTGATACCAAAAAAGTTACACCCTGCCATCCCTAATATAAATGTAAAGAGAAGGAGAAACTGTATTGTTCTCTTTCGGACTGAAGAACGTCTAATTTTTTTTAACGTAGACGCTTCTCTACGAGACGCTACGCGTAGCTTGCTTCCACGTTCGCGGAGCGTGCCGTAGGCAAGTGGTACGGCTTGTCGCAGGCTACTGCCAATAACTCTACGAAGGCGATAGGTTATTTTATGCTGGAAACGCAGTAAAACTCTGATAATCATTTTTCTAGTAATTAAAAATAAAAAATTTATGCACTATAGCAAATAAAAACTTTTATTCCCTGATGGAGTCGGAAATGCCAAGGCTAATAAAGGACGCAAGATAACTAGTTATTTTTACACAACCTGCGGATGTAATGTCTGTTTATTTACATAGATAACCAATCTAGTGTTATTGTTCCAAAAATGACTACAATTCTTAACTATAAAGAAGTATTTAAATTTCGCAAACATTAATTTACATCTGCTGAGTTAGTAAAAATTAATTATTAAGGATTTGAAATATTTACTGATGTAGATGTAATCGCTGCGTCAAGATTAAGGTAGGTATTCTTGGACAGGGGATTCCCTGATGAAACTAATTTTACGATCGCTACTCAAACTTAAGCGCACTAGTAAAGTTATCCTAGCTGTGCTGCTAATCTGTCTCGTGGTACGCTTACTCCCTTATTTTGCGCCCATTCGTGCCGCAGATATTGCCCAAAATCAGTTGGCAATGCAATTTAGCGATCGCAATGGTTTACCATTAGGAACATTGCTCACCCGCGATCAAGAGCATACATCAGTAGTACCACTAAATCAGGTTTCGCCCCAGTTTATCCATGCCATTTTAGCCGCCGAAGATGGCAGCTTTTACCATCATGGAGCGTTGGATATGAAAGCTGTTATCCGCGCCAGCAAAGAAGCCATCCACGCCAAAAGAATTGTTTCCGGTGCTTCCACAATTACTATGCAGTTAGCGCGAATGTTAGATCCAGTGCCGCGCAACTTCTCTGGTAAACTGAGTGAAATTTGGCTATCTTGGCGGTTAGCAGCAGGGATGAACAAAGATGAAATTCTCTCTGCATATATCAATCGGCTACCAATGGGCGGGAATATATATGGTGTAGAAGCAGCCGCGCGGACTTATTTTTCCATTCCAGCTAGTGAGTTGAATCTTGCTCAAGCTAGTTTGTTAGCTGCTATTCCCAATAATCCCACATATTTTAATCCTTATGAACATTGGGAACGGCTGAAGCAGCGACAAAAATACGTCCTTAATCGGATGATACAGGAAAAGTATATTAATAGTGCGAACGCAACCCGAACACATACTGAAAAAGTTGTGTTTCAGTCTCGCCAAGGGGGAATTATCGCTGCACCACACTTTTTATTTTGGTTAGCCAATCAGTTTGATAAAACGCAAACAGAACAAAATTCCCCCATCCGCACGACTATAAATCGCCCTTTGCAGCAGTTTGTAGAAGCACAGGTACAGCAGGTAATTTCTTCCCTAGCCGCTAACAATGTCCATGATGCTGCTGCGTTAGTGATTGATAATCAGACTGGTGAAGTTTTGGCTTATGTCGGTTCACCTGATTACTTTAATGAAGCCAAACTGGGACGCAATGATGGAGTGCAAGCGCTACGTCAACCAGGTTCTACCCTCAAGCCTTTTGTCTATGAACTAGCTTTAGAAAAAGGTTTAATTCGCCCAAACACCATTTTGGCAGATGTACCCGCCCATTATGCAATTCCCGGCGCGAAACTTTACAGCCCCACAGATTACACCGAAAGATTTCTTGGCCCGGTGCGGGTGCGAATCGCTTTAGCAAATTCTTTAAATGTACCTGCAATAAAGGTGTTAGAAAAAGTTGGTGTGGAAACTTTTTTAGAACGACTGCATCAACTGGGATTTGAACACCTAAATCAAACTCCAGAACATTATGGTTTAGGTTTGACTCTAGGTAGTGGCGAAGTAAGTCTCTGGGAATTAGCCCGTGCTTATCTGACCATAGCACGACAAGGAGAGGCGATTCCTTTAGTAAGCACATTTTCCAATTACCCAATCCAAAATCGTTCGATTGAGCAAAGTCGAAGTCCCAAATCTCAAATCCAAAATCCGACAATTTGGCAATTAATCACCAATATACTCAGTGACAGCTATGCTCGTGCAACAGCATTTGGTGTAGACTCGGTGTTAAATTTACCCTTTCCTGTTGCTGTTAAAACTGGCACTTCTTCCAATTTTCGTGATACTTGGACTGTTGGCTTCACTACAGATTACACCGTCGCTACTTGGGTAGGAAATTTCAACGGCGAACCAATGCGACAAGTTTCAGGTGTGACAGGTGCAGCACCTTTATGGAATCGAATTATGTTACATCTGCACGAACATCAAGAACCAGCAGCTTTTCCATCTCCAAAAGGTTTAGTGCAATTACCTGTTTGTGCAATTTCTGGGTTACGACCCACACCAGATTGTACCTCAGTGGTGCAGGAATATTTCTATCCTGAAGATAAAAGTAATTACGAACGCGAGCATCAATTCAATTTGCCACCAGAGTATGATGAATGGTTGGCAAAACAACAGCAGTCAAATTTTACTTCTACCAATTTGAGAATTTTATCTCCGCATCATGGCGATTTATTTTTAGTTTATCCTGGTGAAGAAGCAAAGCAAAAACTCGAATTTAAACTAGCGGGAAATAAATCTGCACTAGTGGAGTGGTGGTTAAATGGCGAAAAGTTAGATACAAACTCAGCTAATTCTTTATTTTGGAATTTACGTCCTGGTAAGTGGACTTTGGAAGCAAGAAGCGGGGAAATGAGCGACAAAGTAAGTTTTCAGGTGGAGTTAGCTAATATTAAACCTAGGCGTCGAGGATTTTCTATTAGTAATAATTGAAATAGCAACAATCGCTCTCTGTCAATGCGTAACTATTGAACGTGTCTGCTTGATAGGAATCTCAATGACAAACTCTGTACCCTTACCAGGTACAGAAATACACTTAATTTTCCCTTGATGTTTTTCCACAATAATCTCGTAACTAATAGATAATCCTAAACCAGTACCTTTGCCGATAGGTTTAGTAGTAAAGAAAGGGTCAAATAATCTAGTTTTATCTTCTTCAGTTATTCCTAAACCATTATCTTTTATACTAATAATTACAGACTCTTCATTTTTAACTTGAGTATGGATAACAATAGAATTAAGCTGTCTTTCAATATCTCCTTTTAAATACTCTACTTCCCGTTGATGTAAAGCATCAATAGCGTTACTGATAATATTCATAAAAACCTGATTTAACCCTCCTGCATAACATTCAATAAGAGGCAAATTTCCATAATCTTTGATAATTGAAATTTCCTGCTGTTTATGATTTTCTTTGAAACGATACTGTAAAATTAATAGCGTGCTATTAATTCCTTCATGAATATCAACAAATTTCATTTCTGCTTCATCAAGGCGTGAGAAGTTACGCAAAGTTAGCACAATTTCACGAATACGTTCAGTACCAACTGCCATTGATGATAAGATTTTTGGCATATCATCAACAATAAACTCTAAATCTATCTCATTAATTAGAGTAGTTATTTCTGATTTCTCACTAGAACAGTGTTGCTGATACAGTTTAATTAAAGTTAGTAATTGCTGACTATATTCTCTAACATGCATCAGATTACCATAAATAAAATTAACTGGATTATTGATTTCATGAGCAACACCAGCAACTAGCTGACCTAATGAAGACATTTTTTCAGTTTGAATAAGTTGTACTTGAGTGTGTTGCAATTCTTGCAGTGTATTTTGTAGCTGAACATTTTTATGTTTTAATTTTGCCGTTCTCTCCGTAACTTGCATTTCCAATCGATAATTCGTTTCTTCTAAAGCGGCTTGAGCAGCTTTTTTAGCTTTTAAGTATTGCTGTAATAAATGCAATACTAAAAGCCATGCCGGAATCAGCATCGCTAAACTTATAATAGACTCCGAAATTGCCCATAGAATTCTTTGATAATATTCATCAACCTTCTGCTGTAATTCTAGTGAGATATTAGACTTTCTTTTCATCACCCCATCAGCATAAATTTGCTTCTGAGTTTCATATTCGCGGCTAAAAAGTAGTTGTTGTGCTGTCTCTTTTTGATTTTTATTAACTAAATCAAAAGATTGATATTCCATTGCGACTAGGCGCTGATTAGCAGCATCAATTTTCTTAGCATCCTCATTTTTATATGCTTTAGGAGCTAGTTTAATCGATTCTTGTATAGCGATATCAAGCTTAGGTTCAAATTGGCGATATCGTTGTTCCCAAATAGTGTTTCCTGTAGCAGCATTCATGCGGGCTGACATAGTTAGTACTTCATCCAAATAAGCGATCTCATCACTTAATATTTGAAGTTTAAATTCATTTTTAGTAATACTATTGAAGTTATAATATGCTTCCAAATTGAGCCAAACTTGAGGAATGAATAAGAGCAGAGTAAGCAGTACTGTTACAGTTATTAGTTGAGAGGAAGCAAATCTCAGTTTATAAGGTATGTGCATTTTAATACTCTTTATTTATTTAGATATATTTTAATTAATTTTTGTCGCCGTTAATACTCTTGCATAAGTCTAGAGTTATCAGTATTGATACCGAAAAAATTTCTCAAAAATCCTATGGTTTCATTTTGGTAAATTTCAAAGTCAATTTTATTTATTTGTTTAATTTTAATCTTTCTGCCATAAATAAACCCTAATTTAAAACTCATAAAGTCTAGCTTGGAAAAATTATAAGGAACTGGATATATAAATTTAGCAAAGAATTGATAGATGAACAAATGTAGTTGATTGGTCTTTAAGTCATTACCCATTGTAAACCCTATGACAAAAGCTTCATCTTGAGAAGAAATCCCTCTATCTAAAAGTATGTGAATATAATCATGATTGAGCAGACTAATTTTTCCAGGTAATGCCATTATGCTATTAGGATTCTCCAGTAACCAAATGACAAAAGGTATTTTCGGCTCACCATGTAACCTAAATACTAATGAATGTGCTTTTTTCAAATTCATTTGAGCGATATCTACTTGAAAAGCTTTATCTAAATCAAAAGCCATATTCTGTATATTTATAATCAAACAACTAACTTATTAATATTTGTTTTTCTTCTAATTTGTCTATAATTCTCAACAAAGTTATTTTGATTTTTATAATTAAGTATATAAAAAATAATTTTACATAAAATTCCAGTATTATCACTGAAGCTTGTGCTAAGAGCAAAAGCATCTAAATGAAGAATCATCGACTGAAATAAATTGCTGCAACTCTGCTGTGAAAAAAGATGTTGCTGCAATAGCTCGATCGCGCTTTGGTTGATGGTCTGTTTCTCACAGTCTTGAGTTCGATGAATGCGTTGCTCGATACAAGTAACGAATTAGATACCGGAAAGTGTCAAACTAAATATGAAGTTTATAGAAAAACTGCAAACTCAAACTATGACTCAGCAACCAACTGATTTAGATAATAAAGCTGTATTTGAGCAGTTGTGGGAGATTACAAAGGAACTCCGCCAAAAATTAGAGGCTCGTTTTCAGTTACATCCAGACCCTTCTGTAGAAAATTTACAGCAATACAGCAGTCTTGATGGCAATATGAAGGGTTCGCTAACCGCTTTTTCTGGGGAAGAAATTGACTGGCTAGTGCATTCGTGGTTGGGAAACCCGGAAAAATCAAACTTTGGGACAATGCGTCTCACTACTTGGTTGAAGTCCCATATTCAGGTTCCTCATTTGGCCTTTGAGTTTGGCACACTTCCAAATGGAAATATTTTATTTTATATAGATTACATTGCCCGGACTGAGCTTTTAACCGATTTGGCATCTCTCGATCGCTACTATGAGCCAGTTAATGAAACATTCTTAAAATTACAGCAAGATTCGCGGCTCAAGGTATTTACTAGCAAAAGTGCGTATATTCGCCTATTTCAATCGCCCGTTAGTCTTTGCTACACAGGCGCACCTACTTTTGAAACCCTGCAACTAACTCGCACACTTGCACACGAAACACTCGATCGCTGGTTAACTTGGGTAGATGGCGCTGAACCTATGCCAGAAGATGCACGAAAAGCTTTAGCTGCTCGTGATTTAGCACTCCGCCGTATCAGTGCTGAACGCGATCCAGGTAATAAATTTGCCGCACAGATGTTTGGCTCGGAATTGACAGAGAAACTTGTGCGATCGCTCTGGGGTGGCGATCGTATTCTCTAAATTAGGCATTAGTCATTTGTCATTTGTCATTTGTCATTGGTCATTTGTTATGACTCTCAATTTTCCATGTCCACTAATTTAGAATCGTACTGCGCTTTAGCATCGCAAGTTACCTGTTATGCAATCAACCTTCACTCGCGATCGCCAATTACACTTTTACCCTGCTAATACTATGCTGGAAAGAGAAGTAGACCGCAAACACTTCCTGCAAACACAGCAAACCACCATTGAGTGCTTCACCAACCTGGGGATGATTTGAATTTGGGAATGGAAATTGGGAATTGGGGATTAGGAAGTAATAACAAATGACAAATGACAAATGACAAAACCAATAGAAGTCCGCAATCCCCGAACTGGCAAATTTGACTACGTAATTATCCCACCACCTCCAAGGTTGGTGGTACAGCAATGTAAGCGGACGCGCCGGGCACAAGTTCGCTGGCAGAAATTGGGCTTAGAGGGGAGAATTGAAGCTTTACAGCAGTGGAAGGAGGCGATAATATCTGGACGCGATCGCCTCACGGAAGCTTTGGTAAATGATACAGGAAGATTGTCAGCCTCGGTATTAGAAATAGACTCTTTACTCTCCAGCATCGATCGCTGGTGTCGGTTAGCACCGGAATTGCTGCAAGAATCGGCAAAAAATACAGCCATTCCCTTTATTGCCTTACAACAAACATCCGTTCCTTATCCCTTAGTTGGGGTAATTAGCCCGTGGAATTTTCCCCTGTCACTGTCTACTGTTGATACCATTCCGGCATTGTTGGCAGGTTGTGCTGTCATTGTCAAACCCAGTGAAATCACTCCCCGCTTCGTAGCACCACTGATTACAGCACTCAATACTGTTCCTAAATTGCACGAGGTATTAACTTTTGTGGAAGGAGCAGGTGCGACCGGATCTGTTTTAATTGAAAATGTAGATTTGGTATGTTTTACAGGCAGTGTAGCCACAGGGAGAAAAGTTGCACAAGCGGCTGCAAAACAGTTTATTCCAGCTTTTTTGGAATTAGGAGGAAAAGATCCTGCGATCGTTTTAGAATCAGCTAACTTAGAATTAGCAACCTCAGCAATCTTGTGGGCTTCCGTCGCCAACACCGGACAGTCATGCCTCTCAATTGAGCGAATTTATGTTGCAGACTCCATATTTGAAAAGTTTTATCATCAACTAGTAGCCAAAGCACATCGCCTTGAGCTAGCCTACCCCACAGTCGAAAGTGGAGAAATTGGCCCCATCATCGCCGAAAAACAAGCAGCCATTATTAGCGATCATCTCATAGATGCAGTTGAAAAAGGAGCAGTAATTCACTGCGGCGGTGTAATAGAAGATTTAGGTGGGGGTTGGTGGTGTCGTCCAACAGTGCTTACCCAAGTTAATCATTCCATGAAAGTCATGGCCGAAGAGACTTTTGGCCCGATTATGCCAGTCATGCCTTTTTCCACAATAGGTGAAGCAGTCTCTTTAGCCAATGACTCAATCTATGGATTAAGTGCTGCTGTATTTGCTTTGGAAACAGAAGCTTTAGAAGTTGCCTACCAGATAGATGCAGGTGCTATTAGTATCAACGATGCTGGACTCACCGCCATTATGCACGAGGGGGAGAAAAACGCCTTCAAATTCTCTGGTTTGGGAGGTTCACGTATGGGTGCAGCAGCGTTGAAACGGTTTATGCGAAAAAAAGCTATTTTGATCAAAACCAACTCAACTAGTGACCCTTGGTGGTTTGATAATCAAGAATAGTGAAGAAATAATAAAGAATTGATAACAGGAAAAATAAATACAAATGAAAAATAATAGTCTCTAATAAAGCTTATAGAAATAGGAGTTGAATATGTCTATCATGAAAACTGAAATGTCCCTAATGGCCCGTCATGAAGGAGAGTGGTCTGGTTCTTATAAACTGGTTGATACAGAAGGAGAAATTTTAGATAAATATACTTCTCATTTAAGCTGCAAATTTATTGAAAATCCTCCTTATTCCTACTACCAAATAAATCGCTACAAATGGCCTAATGGCAAACAAGAGGAACATCATTTTCCTGGTTTATATCGAGATAAAAAAGTATGGTTTGACACCGAACGTCTTGAGGGTAATGCCTGGGAAGTAGACGATGCTACTATTATGTTCCGATTTACTTTTAAGAAGGCTCCGGGTGCTCACTTGTATGAAGTGATTTTCCTCAGCCCTTGCAATAACTATCGTTTTCGCACCTGGCATTGGTTTAAGAACGATCGACTCTATCAACGTACATTGGTGCAAGAAGAACGGATAAAATAGACATAGCAGTGAAAACTGTCAGGGGTTTCAATAATCAAGCAGATATTATATAACTCTCATCTCAAATTTCAACTTAGTAAGGTACTTACATGGCCAAAGGTGACAAAATAAACTTTTCTACCCCTAGCGGGTTTCCAGAATTTCTTCCTAGCGAAAAGCGTCTAGAATTATATTTGCTAGATATCATCCGTAGAGTTTTTGAAAGCTATGGATTTACGCCCATCGAAACACCTGCTGTAGAACGTTTAGAAGTGCTACAAGCTAAAGGTAATCAAGGCGATAATATCATTTATGGAATTAATCCTATATTGCCACCAAATCGACAAGCCGAGAGAGATAAATCGGGCGAAACAGGTTCGGAAGCAAGAGCTTTAAAGTTCGATCAAACAGTTCCTTTAGCGGCGTATATTGCCCGTCACCTGAATGAATTAATCTTTCCCTTTGCCCGCTACCAAACCGATGTAGTTTTTCGAGGAGAACGGGCAAAAGATGGGCGTTTTCGTCAGTTCCGTCAATGCGATATTGATGTAGTTGCGCGTCGCGAACTCAGCTTGCTCTATGATGCTCAGATGCCTGCAATTATCACTGAGATATTTGAAGCAATTAATATTGGTGATTTTCTAATTCGCATCAATAACCGAAAAGTTCTTACTGGTTTCTTTAAATCATTGGGAATTGCCGAAAATCAAATTAAATCTTGTATTGGTATTGTTGATACTCTAGAAAAGATTGGTGAAAATAAAGTCAAACAAGATTTAGAAAAAGAAGGAATTGCAGCCGAACAGTCACAAAAAATTATTGAGTTTATCAAAATAGATGGTTCAGTTGATGAAGTCTTAGATAAACTCAAGCACCTCGCCCAAAATCTGCCAGAAACCGAGCAATTGAGTTTAGGAGTTACCGAATTAGAAACGGTAATTGCTGGAGTGCGTAATCTCGGAGTTGCCGAAAACCGTTTCTGTATTGATTTATCCATTGCCCGCGGTCTTGATTACTATACTGGCACAGTTTACGAAACAACTCTATTAGGACATGAAGCTTTAGGTAGTATTTGTTCTGGCGGTAGATATGAAGAATTAGTCGGGGTCTTTTTGGGCGAAAAGATGCCTGGTGTCGGCATTTCTATCGGCTTAACTCGCTTAATTAGTCGTTTATTAAAAGCTGGGATTCTAAGTACCTTAGCTGCTACACCAGCCCAGGTAATGGTAGTGAATATGCAAGAAGATTTAATGCCCACTTATTTAAAAGTTTCTCAACATCTGCGTCAGGCGGGAATTAATGTGATAACTAACTTTGATAAGCGTCCCTTGGGTAAACAATTTCAATTAGCAGACAAACAAGGAATTCAATTTTGCGTAATTATTGGTTCTGAAGAAGCAGCAGCGCAAAAGTCATCGCTCAAAGATTTGAAAACAGGCGAGCAAGTAGAAGTACTGCTAGAAAATTTAGCTGAGGAAGTTAAAAGGAGGCTTACCTAAAAGTTGATTTATAAAGTAGCGACTGTCTATTGCAATCTGTCTCATACACCCTACTTATTTGAAAGTCCTTTATGAGTTTGTCCGATCTCCCTAATCTCTGGGTTCCTCTAGCACTTTTAGGTTTAATTGTTATAGCTGCTGTATTCTTCAGCCGCAGCAGTTGATATTTAAAACATTACGCCTACTTGGAAGTCGTTATTTCTCTAACATCAATGTGTCAGAAGTAGTCACAGAGTCTCTAAAAATTGCCTACGAGCGCAATACTAGCGCTGCTATTCGGGAATTACGGCGGAAATTGGCAAGTGAGAATTAAAGATTTTGATTTTGCGATGCCCTCTCTACGAGACGCTTTGCGAACGGCGGGCTACGCCAACGCAGAGAATCTTCATCAACGGCAACTACTTGGTACGATAAAGTACAGAGTCTCACAACTTAACTCTCAAATAAATAGAAAAGGAATGCGTTCATGGGAAAAGGGAGATTAGAAGCATTCAGCGATGGGGTGATTGCCATCATTATCACTATCATGGTGCTAGAAATCAAAGTGCCGCATGGGTTCGATTTAGCTGCGCTACGTCCACTAATCCCAGTATTTCTGAGCTATGTGTTGAGTTTTATTTATATTGGCATCTACTGGAACAATCACCATCACCTACTACAAGCAGTCCGACACGTTAATGGGCGTATCCTTTGGGCTAATCTGCATCTGCTGTTTTGGTTATCGCTAGTCCCCTTCGTCACTGGTTGGATGGGCGAGAATCACTTTGCCGCTATGCCAGTTGCCCTTTATGGTACGGTGTTGTTGTTGGCTGCGATCGCTTACTTCATTCTGACTCGTACCCTGATTTTTCACCACGGCAAGGATTCGACTCTAGCGATCGCAGTTGGTGAAGACTTCAAAGGAAAATTATCAGTAGTTGTCTATGCTGTGGCAATTCCACTTGCCTTTGTGAACTCATGGTTTGCCTGTGCATTATACGCTTTAGTCGCAGTCATCTGGCTAATCCCCGATCGTCGCATTGAGAAGACTCTCACTTCCTGAACGAATTACGAATTACCTACAAGTGCAATAGCTCCACATTCCATCTACCCGTTGTCAGCCAAATCGGTATAAAAGACCTACTAATTTCACCAAAACAAAAGGCATAGCCGTTATCTTCTGGTGAACGCACGATCAAAACCTCTGTATAAAAAATTAAGAACGCGAAGTATCTTTTAAGACACTTCGCGTTTATACGCTAAAAAAGATTGCCTAATTGATTGTTGTCTTAAGCTGCAACTTTTTCCTCAAATGGTTTAAAGGTTTTTTTGCTAGCACCGCAAATCGGACATTCCCAGTCTTCAGGAATTTCTTCAAAAGGTGTACCAGGCGCAATTCCCGAATCAGGATCGCCAGCAACGGGATCGTAAATCATGCTGCATTGTCTACAAATCCATTTCCGAGTTTTAGGATCTTCACCAGCAACTCTAGTTGCTGTTTGTCCACCATTTAATACTTCTAAGGCTTCAGTGTAGCGATCGGCGTGATAATTTTCGATGAATTTTAACAAGCCAAAACGGTGGGCAGCTTCCCGAAATGTGTTGGCATGATCGGTAGATTCTTGAACTTGTTTGAGAAATTCTTCAGCAGCAGGATTGTCGCGATCGCGTTGGGCATCTGCGGCAAACTCTGGATACATTGTGGTATATTCGTAAGTCTCGCCTTCAATTGCCAAAGATAAACAGCGAGATACAATTTCCCGCTTTTGTTCATCAGTTAAAGCAGCTGCATCTTCTACCACAAGTTCTGGATGTAGTAACTTAAAATGTGCAAAAGCGTGTTCAGTTTCTTGATCTGCTGTTTCTTTAAAAAGTTTCGCCAAGTCTGTAAACCCAAGTTGACGCGCCACCTCAGCGAAAAACAGATACTTACGATTTGCCATCGATTCACCACCGAAGGCAGCTTCTAAGTTTTGAAGTGTAGTAAAGTTGGACAAATCCATAATTTTGGAATGACAGTGAATTGATATTGAGTACGAAAACACAGACTCTACAACCGCATAGCCGAGCCGGCGTTGCTGAATCAAGGGATGATTCTTGTAGGGTGGGCGTCTCGCCCGCCCTGAAATACAAGGGACGGGCAAGATGCCCATCCCACAAAACTAGCAAAATCATCCCGCAAATATGCAACGCCGCCGAGCCGTTATTTGTATAAGTTATAAATTATTTATACAAATTTTTGCAGCCCAGATTTAGCAATCCGTTTTATTTGTAAGATACAATGGCTGTCCTATCTTACTTGGACAATTATAAAACCGAAAAGTTTTGTAGATGAAAAACTATAGGACTCGTATTTGATTTTTGAAAAAACTCAGTACACTTTTATTCCTTCTTGCCTGTTCCCCGTTCCCTGTTCCCTCCCTATGCAAATAATTTCAGGAATCAAAGCAGATTCCTATATATTTTTGATTTACAGATGACTGTGATTACTTTAAGTTGTCTGAAGTTCTAAAAATGGGTAGTCGGTGTATCCTGTGGTGTCAGGGGCATAAAATTTTTTTAGATATGGAGTGTTTAAATGTGCGTTAAGTTCTAAACGTTTTGGTAAATCAGGATTAGGGAATATTGCTTTCATCAACAGAGTTTCTCCTCACGCGATTCCACCGTTGACACGGATATTTTGCCCAGTGATCCACCTAGCTTCGTCGCTAGCGAGAAACGCTACTACATCGGCGATTTCTTGCACATCACCCAGTTTGCCAAAAGCAGCCATTTGGGCTAAACGATCTATCTGTTCTTGGGTTTTACCTTCTCGGAAAAGTTCTGTATCGGTGGGGCCAGGAGAAATAACATTAACTGCGATCGCTTTTGCACCTAATTCTTTAGCTAGTACCCGCGTGATTTGTTCAACAGCACCCTTGGTTCCTACATAAGCACTATAAGTTGGCAACATCATCACTGTAGTTGATGAGGAAAAGTTGATAATCCGTCCTCCTTCTGACATGTGTTGCGCCGCTTGTTGACAAGTAAAATAAGTGCCTTTGACGTTAATGGCAAAAATCGCGTCGAAATCTTCTTCTGTCACCTGAGTAATTGGTTTATAGAAGGCGATTCCGGCATTATTGACCAAAATATCGAGTTTGCCAAAGCGTTCAAGTGTTTGCTCAAATAACCGTTGGATGTCGGGTACTTTGCTAATATCAGCTTGGATAGCGATCGCTTCTACCCCCAACTTTTCAATTTCTGCAACAACTTCTTGTGCTTTGCCTGCATTCCCCGCATAGTTGACGACAATAGATGCGCCGTTAGCGGCTAATTTTAGTGCGATCGCTCGTCCAATTCCCCGCGATGCACCAGTGATAATTGCAACCTTCCCTGTTAATGATGCCATAGATTAATCGAGTTTAATTTTGGTTAACTAAAGTGATTATCTATTGTTAAAGGTACTGTACCAAAGTTAAATTTAGCGATCGCTGCTAAAACTGCCGATTTCATTCCAGCCAAAATCCCGCCAGTGAATTCAAGTAACTCTCAGGCGGGAGAAATGAAAATACTTTGCAAAAGGTGAGGATACGTGCCCTCTTGGCGGCATTTTCACAGCAGATTAAGATTTGCTATGGCTTGGCGAATATTGTTGAATATGTTGAGCTAAATCGAATTTCTGAGTCTTCATTGAGCTAAACACAATGCCTACAGCAGTAAACTACGCCCTACCGAACTTGACAGAATTTAAGTGCTGATGACACAGGTATTGTCTTGACCATAGTCTACAAACATCTTTTATAAATTGTCTGTCTTCGTTAACCAAAAGCTCATCTAGTTTATCATATCTGCGTCAATTAAATTATTTGAAGAAGGGATTTTCTGAACCTATCACGGATTGAATCTCAATCGGACATGTTGGCTCAGATAAGAGCGTTCCATTAAATGTATAAGTAGTGCCTTTGGAATTGATAGCATTACCACTTATCCTCCGGTCTGGAATAAAGTCTCCTCTTACTTGACCGCTAAGTGCGATACTTTCTTCTGAATTTGGATTTGTTACTGCTTGCCAATTTCTCTGATCTTGACCTAGATTTGTACGGCTATAAGTAGCATCTAGTCCAACAAAGCGAAGGCTTTTACCATCGGCGTTAAATTCAAAACAAACAGTAAAATTATCTCCCTGACTCGAATTAACATTGACATCGTAGATTTTGCCCTCCACTCCAGCTTGTACTGGCGCAGCCAACAACATTATTTGTCCCAGTAAACAAGTTAAAACTAAACCGCACTTAGATTGGATGATTTTCACTGACATAATTATTTACCTCTGTTACGTAATCAAGTAATTGCTTACTTTTACTCATTGGTGATAGGTTAAGGTCATTAACCATTTGTCAATAAATAGTGGTGATTAAATTTACGTAATTTTCCAGCCTGTGATGCCTTTGCATAGCGTTTCATAGACAAGACTAGTTACGCCTACGCATATTTAAAAGCATCCTTCATCCTTGCCATAAAATTTAGTATAAAGCTTAATGAGATACTCATAGCAGAGATAATTTACAGCGTAATCACTATTGACAAAACGAGTTATATCTTAAAATGTCACCAATGCTTTCTTTTGAGGAGAAAAGAATGGAAGTGAGTTCAGAGTGTATTGCATAGATAGACACCTAGAGACTACTTTACAAGTTCTCCAACAAAGAGCGATCGCTATAGTTAACACTCTTGGGTGAAGATTGGTAGGAGACAAGATTGAGACTTCTCCCCTGCTCCTCCTCTCTACTCCCCTTAATTAAAATTCTGGAACGATCGCAACACCATCCCTGAGATTAAGCAACCCTGAAATAATAACTTTATCTTCTGGCTGTAATCCTTCAATAACTTGGTAATTGTTACCTTTAATCTCGCCTAGCTTCACTCGCCTTTGCCGAGCTACTTGTTGGGATACACCTTGGGGAGATATCTCTGTTTCAACTACATAAACAAAAGTGTCTCCGCCTACACGAGTCATTGCTGTTGTGGGAATTAAAACTCCAGGGCGCTGATTCCAGAACACTCTAGCCCTGACCAATTGATCTGCACGTAGCTGACCGTTAGTATTGTCAAAAAGTGCTTTAATCAATATCGTTTGTGTTTCATTGCTGGCATTAGGTGCAATAAAAAATATCCTACTTCTACCAAGCTTTTGACCTTGTGTGTTCATCACCTCTACTGGCATACCCTTACGCAATTGGGGCCCTTGCTGTAGAGGTACAGAGATATTCACTTCTAAAGGTCGATTTTGCGTGATATTAACTAATGGTGTAGAAGTATTAACTAAATCACCGACTTTCACAGGGATGTTGCCAACTGTGCCACTAAAAGGAGCGGTAATTTTGTCAGGCTGGGGCTGTTGTGTTTGAGTATTTACATTAGATTGCTGCAAAGATTTTTCAGCCTGCAAGATGGTGGCTCGTTGTGCTTGAATCCTGGAATCAATTGCATCGAGACTAGTCTTAGCATTGGCCAGCCGATTAGCAAACTGATTGCTAGTCTGTCGAGACACGGCTCCTTGTTCAGCTAGGTTGACAAACTTATCGTAGTTCTGCTGGTACAATTGCAGATTCGCAACGTAGGATGGTCGTTCTGCTTCTAAAGATTTGAGCGTGGCGCGGGCATTTGCCAGTTGCATTAAAAATGCTTGAGGCACAGTATTGCTTCCACTGATACCTGCTGGTCGTGTAGGATCTACTTGGAGAATTGCTGCTCCTTCGACGATTGGATCTCCAGATTTAACAAGTATCTGGGTAACTTGACCCTGAATCCTCGGTTGGAGCGTGACTGAGCGCAGGGATTTTAGACTAGCAATAAAATCTGAACTTTCCTCAATTATGCCGTTTTGTACTGCTGATATTTTGACTCTTACCCCTTGAGGTTGAGCGTTAGTATTTGAAGGTGCTGAATTTTGTGGAGTCAGTAAACGCCAGACTAGAGTTGCTCCGCCCCCTAACAATAGGAGTGCGGCTAAACTCAACCAAAGCCACCGCCGTTTTCCAGAAGGTGGCTCAAATGACGTTTGTGGAGCTTTTTCTCCAAAATCAGTTTGAGGCTCAGGGGATGTCATGGCTTTTGAGGAACTTAAGGAACAAATTAACTAGAATTCAATCAAAATTTCATCTGTCGATCTTGAAATTACTGATTTAGCATGAGGTTTTGCGGCAAATTATATGTTATCCCATCCAAATATACAGGTTTGATGATTCTGTCTAAATCTACCAAAAGGTGAATCCGCTTCTTAAATTTCTTACTTCAGCTATATCCTTCAAAAAGTCAGGATCTTTTTATTCGTAACTCCTGCACAAATTGCTATGGATACATTGCATTGAAGAAGAATTCAGAAGTCAGAATGGGCTTACGCCCCGCTGCGCTAACAGGAGTCAGAATGAAGACGCTCGAAGACTCGCTATCAGTGGGGGATTCAGACCCGCCACTACGAAAGTTGACCACTAAATCTGCATATTTAATGTAGGTCTTAAACGCCCTGGATTCATCCACTATGAAGTTCAAAATTCATTCTGAATTCTGGCGACTGACTCCTGAATTCTGTTTCGATAATTTCATCATAATCACTGCCACTTAAGTATAAATAAAGACTAATAGTCTGATTGTTTGAGATATTTAAATTCAAACTAGCTACCACAGTCACATCGCTGCGTTGAACTCATATTTTATTAAGTAGTAAGAATAACTGTTAAATATTGATGCAAAATCGGGTAATTTCTTGAATTTGCTTCGGAAAGTTTCAGATTATGTTTTCAACCATTAATAAATTTCAGGAGCAAATCTAGGTGTTGACTTCAACCTTACTCGCTGCTGCAACCACACCTCTGCAATGGAGTCCTACAGTCGGACTGATTATGATTATTGCTAATATCGTTGCCATTGCCTTTGGCAAATCTAGCATCAAGTATCCCAATGCAGAACCAGGACTACCCTCAGCCAATTTCTTTGGTGGTTTTGGTCTACCAGCCCTTTTAGCAACTACCGCCTTTGGTCATATCTTGGGAGTAGGTACTATTTTAGGGCTGCATAACCTGGGAAGAATCTAGGTTCTTACCCAAGTTAGCCTTTATCGAAGAAAGGCAGGGGGCAGGAGGCAGAAGGCAAAAGGGAATTCTGACTCCTAACCAAAGCCCGTGACCGAATGTTCAAGGGTTTAAAACCCCGACCAAATTAAAAATTTGGTCGCTCTTATTAAGGAGGGGTCTGAATCCCCTTCTTAACAAAACCTTTTGCCTCCTGCCTCCTTCAATTGATGATTCTTTTGTCTCCAGCTTTGAGCCAGAGAACTAACTCTCTGGCTCTTTTTTATGAGACACTAAGTAATATCAGTATCTCAACAGCATGACAGATATAACAGATTTATCAAAAAGAATTGCCAGCAAAGGCGATAATCCGCTAAGTTTGTCACCTGTCAACTTGCAGTCACCAGAAGACTTAGAACTTGAGCGAAAACTGCGAGAACTCAAGTTTAAACAAGAACTAAGAAAAGATTGGATTTTATTTATTGTCAGGGATGTAGTAATTTTTCCTGCCGCCATCCTTTTTATTTTTGCTGTCAGTGGTTATTCCCTATTTATGCAGATTCATGGGTGACATATCTGGCTACAATTTTTCATCAACCGCAGAGGCGCAGAGTACACAGAGAAAAGAGAGATGATAATTAGGTAAGTAAGTAGGTAGATATAATTAAATACAATAAAATAAACTCTTAGTTTGTAGTGAGCGATTTATCCCTCAGAGCAAGGATTATCAGGACTAAAGTCTTACTACAAACTTTAATTTATTTATGCCTAAATACTTAGAGTTCACAAATAGTTTGGAATTGTTGTAAATTATTTCGCTCTGCGTTCTCTGTGCCTCTGCGGTTATTTAAAAAATCCTACATCAGTAAACTTGCGTAACTAATTTTACAGACGACGAAGCCAACTTGCTACAAGTAGACTCATCTTTATATCCACACAAATTTTGCTGGATATTAAGGATTACCGTAATTGGTAAATCTGCAAAAAAGTAAGTACTTGATGGAAATAATCTAAAAATATGGGGTTTTTAATATTTTCTGTTGCTTTAGTTGCCATTGTTGCTGTAATTATCATTAATAGCTACAACGATTTAGTTAAGTATCGGAACCGTTACAAAAATGCTTACTCTCAAATCGATGTTCAATTACAGCGCCGTTATGATTTAATTCCCAACTTGGTAGAAACAGCCAAGGGGTACATGAAACATGAGCGAGAAACCTTAGAAGCAGTTATTGCCGCCCGAAATTCTGCAATTAATGCTAGCAGTCGTGCCGCGCAAAATCCTGGAGATCCCCAAGCAATGCAACAGTTGGGCAATGCTGAAGGGGCGCTGACGGGTGCGTTAAGTCGGTTGATGGTACTTTCAGAATCTTATCCAGAATTGAAAGCCGATCGCGCTATGACTCAGGTAATGGAAGAATTATCTTCCACTGAAAACCGGATTGCTTTTGCCCGTCAGGCTTTTAATGACGCGGTGACACTTTACAACACCAAGAGGGAATCTTTTCCTAGCAACCTTGTGGCAAATAATTTTAACTTTACTGTTGCAGAATTGCTCCCCGAAGCTACTCCAGAAATCAGAAATGCCCCACGCGTGTCTTTTTAGGTGTCTATGAATTTCTTTGAACATCAGGATCGGGCACGCCAAAATACGCAACAATTAATCGGGTTATTTTCCCTGTCGATCGCAGTTATGATTATGGCAATTTATATTGCCACTTTATTTCTGTTTCGCATGGCTCCTCGTGTTTGGTGGCATCCAGGGATATTTCTCTACGTAGCTGGGATTACAATAATTGCGATCGCAGTCGGAAGTTTATACAAAATTGCCTGTCTCCGGCAGGGTGGAAGCGTAATTGCCCAAGAGTTAGGAGGAAGACTCCTGTTACCAGAAATGGCCGACGAACAAGGACAACAACTATTAAATATTGTCGAGGAAATGGCGATCGCTTCTGGTATTTCTGTCCCACAAGTTTATCTCCTCGACAGAGAAACCGGCATTAATGCCTTTGCTGCCGGGTTTACGCCCAATGATGCTGTAATTGGAGTTACCCGTGGAACTTTGGAAAACTTGAGCCGGGATGAACTACAAGGAGTTATCGGCCACGAATTCAGTCATATTCTCAATGGAGATATGCGGCTGAATTTGCGTTTAGTGGGACTACTGCATGGGATTTTGTTCATTTATTTAACGGGGGAATTATTGTGGCGCCTTCGCGGTAGCTTCCGTTTAGGAAAGGAAGACAAGGGTTTACCTATCTGGGCTTTTGGTTTGGCACTGATGGCAATTGGCAGTATAGGATTACTTTGCGGACGCTTGATTAAAGCCGCCGTCTCTCGCCAACGCGAATTTCTTGCCGATGCTTCAGCGGTACAGTTCACTCGCAACCCCAACGGACTTACCGGAGTCTTTCAAAAACTCCAACAGATGGATTCACGGTTGATTTCGCCGGGTGCAGAAGCTTCTAGCCACATGTTTTTTGGCAATGCCCTCAACCCCTCTTTCTGGGAAGATATGTTTTCTACCCACCCACCTCTAGCAGAACGTATCCGCCGCGTTGGGGGTTTGAACGTCAGCAATTTAGCAGCAATGCCATCTCGCAATCAAATGCGTTCCCCTTCCCAGGAATCCCTAACAATGGGCTTTGCTGGCGGTGGCAACACCTCGCCAGAACAGGTTGTAAACCAAGTTGGCAGCGTTACACCAGAGCATTTTGCCCATGCTCAAGCGCTGTTATCGCAATTATCAGAATCCTTGCGTTTGGGTGCGCGGGAGCAACAAAGTGCAATGGCGATCGTTTTTGCGCTAGCTTTAGATACGGAAAACCTCCAAATTCAAGAACGTCAGATTGCTTGGTTCCGAGAGGTACAACCTGCTGATTTGGTAGAGAAAACCCTACAATTAAGTAGCGAAATTAATCAGTTAGATCCCCGAATTCGCTTACCACTTGTGGATTTGGCAGTGCCTATATTGCGACAAAATTCTGCCAAAGAATGCCAAAGGCTATGCAAATGCATCCACGGTTTAGTTGTAGCCACCGGAAGTTTATCGCTGTGGCATTTTGTGTTGCAGTTAATACTGTGGCATCGTCTTCAACCTAGTATAAATCCTGCATCTACTACAACGGTAGAATTCACCTCCATCGAACAGATTTGGCCAGATAGTCTATTAATATTGTCCGTAATTGCCCGTGTCGGACACTCCCAACCCGATGCGTCCACTGAAGACATCGCCTATGCTTTTCGTTCTGGAGTTTTTCGACTCCCCAAAGCCGGAGAGCAAGAAAAACCAGAAAAACCACTAAACTGTAATTTTACTGAACTCAAAAAAAGTATTGAGCGTTTGCGTCTTGCCACTCCTAAACTCAAACAGGCTATTGTTGATGCTTGCGCCCACACGGTACTATTAGATAACAAAGTTACTCCTTCAGAAGCAGATTTACTCAGAGCGATCGCCATGACGTTAGACTGTCCTATCCCACCATTTTTAAACCCTCAGTCTAGTGTTTCAAAACAGAAACAACCTTCTTCAAAGCGAAGTTAATGTAACGACTGAGACACGATTATTTAGAATTCAACAAATAAAGTCCGCAAAAACGGACTTTTTCATTCTTAAATGACCGTTTTCCAGAACAAGAACCTGTTGCCTTGCGATTCTATTTACAGGCAATTAATTTGTTTTTTATCCTGACTATTACATAGCAATCCGATTTGTTTTGTGAGAATTGCAACCCGCAGATCCCTGATTTATTAAATCAGTCGAGAAGCTTGTTTCTCACGAATGATTTAGGATTGCTATAGTAGACAGCAGATTTCAAGGAAAGTGAGGTACACAAGCTAAGTCTGTTACCCAGGTATAAAGAGTGTTTTACTCCTGTTAGTGCAGCGGGGGTAGCCCATTCTGAATTCAGAATTCTGCTGTAAATAGTTATCTTGGTAAAATAGTATCGTATTGTACAAAAATCTTGACATTGCTTATAAGTATTAACTTGCACGAAAAAGTTTAGACAAAATGCCAGCATTCTAGAAATTTGATTGCTATATTAGATTAAATAACTATTCTGGCAAGGGTTTAAAAGCTGTGCGGGATGATTTACAGGGCTTGGAAATTAGTCAGAACGATCTGCAAAAGCTGACTAATTTACCTGTCAATGGGGAACTTTTAATCATTACAAATCCTCTCAAGAGATTAGCTAATATCTATATAGAAAAACTTAAAAGCTCTGAAGGAGCAACTGTAGTTTTTATTGGATTTTCTACATTTGTTTTTGTCTATATTTTATTTGATATCATTATTAAAATTTTTGTTACGTGGATAACAATTCCATCTTGGATATTATTAATTGTCTTAAGTCTTTGGGTTGGTGGTTTGACGCAAAGCATCTTATATTTTATCTGGAAAACTAGAAGTAAGCTTGTTAAAGCGAATATGACAAAATCTCTGCAAATCCTGTTAAATGAGGTTAATAGATATAATACTGTTATTAGAGTTATAGATATCAATGACCAAATAGAAGAAGCTGGTAATCCAGAAGTGATTATAAAGGAAAGAGAGGATGTAATCGCAGCACTTAAACTCACCAAAGCTGATTTAGTTCGCGCTTTAAAGACAGAAAAGATTTTGAGAGAGAATAAGAATTTTATATTGAGTAATACAGAACTATTTGTCAACAATTTAGCAACTTTAACAGCTATGCAAGTAACAGAGGAGGCTACTGAGCATGGAAGGTTACTCAATGAAGCATTACAAATTGCATTAGATGTGCAATACGAGATGAAAAGATTACAGACTCAGCGTTAAGATAATTCGTAATTTGTAATGACGCTCTCTACGAGACGCTGCGCGAACGCGGACTCGCTCTAAGCGAAGCCATGCCGTTGGCGCAGCCTCTCGTAGAGAAGGCTTTACGCTGCGCTAACGTAATTAAGTTTTGTAATAGGGATTTAGAAAGAGTTGGAGAAAGCGTAGGTGCTTCTGATAAATCCATAGACGCTGCTGGGTGGATTGGTTTCCAACCTACTCGCCAGAGATTATCAATGGCTTTTTTCTATAATCTTTCCCACGGTTGCAATCCCCGGTCTAACATAAAGAATAATCGTAAAGCGATCGCTTATCCGCATGGACTGGAAAGAAATTAGAGGAAACTGGGTAATTATTCCCCGAAATCCCATAGGTATCGTTCATTTTTTAGGAGGTGCATTTGTCGCCACTGCACCGCACATCACTTATCGCTGGTTACTCGAACAACTAGCAAGTAAAGGCTATGTTGTAATTGCTACGCCTTTTGTTAATACACTAGATCATACTGCGATCGCAAAATCTGTGCTGTTAAACTTTGACCGCACCCTCGAACGATTGCATGATTCTGGAGCATTACGCAAGCTTTACTTTCCCATCTACGGCGTTGGACACAGTATGGGCTGTAAACTCCACTTGCTGATTGGCAGCCTTTTTAAAGTAGAACGTGCAGGCAATATTTTAATATCCTTCAACAACTACGCCGCGAAAGAAGCTATCCCTCTAGTAGAACAATTTAATTCTACTTTTGCGATTGAATTTACCCCATCGCCGTTAGAAACTAACAAACTTGTCCAAGAAAGTTACAATATCCGACGCAATTTATTAATAAAATTTAGTAATGACACCATCGATCAATCGGCAGCTTTAACCAAAATATTACAAGAACGTTTTGATGAGATGGTGACAGCGCAAACTTTACCAGGAAATCATACAACACCTTTAGGTCAAGATATTAAATGGCAAACGGGAACATCTTTTACCCCCTTTGATGCTTTAGGACAATGGTTCAAGCAAGAAGCATACCGCGACTTAAACCAGTTAAAAAGCAACATTCTTTTATGGCTAAATCCTTTAGGATCGCCATAATATTTTATGACTGTTAAACAGTCGTAAATTCCATGAGTAAATAGAAATGAGTTATAGTGCTTCTCATTTGAGTCGAATAAAGACCAAACCCTCAACTCCTTACGCCTGTTGCTACAACGTAAGGTACTCTCTCTTTTTAAGAGAGAGTAGTCAAAGTCTATTGCATACATAGACGCGTAGCGGCTACTTTAAGAGTTCTCTATTCGCGCTAGCGTCTCCCCTTCTCCCAAAGGGAGAGGCTAACGCCAAGGGAGAAGGTACTATAAGCGCTATAGCATCTCTGTATTGATACTACTAGCTTATTAGCTCATATCATATTTTTATTTTCTAGTTTGACAAAAAATTATTAATGAGTGTTTTCAAAAAATTTATATGTTTCAAATACTAATAATTGATGATGACCATTCAATAAAAATACTCCTGAAAAGGATGTTGGAAAAACAGGGTTATGAGGTTGTTACTGCCAGTAGCGGCGAGGAAGGAATAGAAAAGGCACTAGTTTATCGCCCAGCACTAATTATTTGTGATTGGATCATGCCGGGGTTGACTGGACTAGAAGTTTGCCACCGCATTAAGACAGACCCGAAATTTTTTACCACATTCTTTATTTTATTAACATCCTTAGATTCCGTTGCCGATTGTGTCAAAGGTTTAGATGCTGGTGCCGATGATTTTATCTCTAAACCTATTGAGCATAATGAATTACAAGCACGCGTAAGAGCGGGATTACGCCTGCATCAGTTGAGTAGAGATTTGCAGGCTCAAAAGTTGCTTTTAGAATCAGAAATGTCAGAAGCAGCAGAATATGTGCGATCGCTGCTACCTTTTTCCATGACCGAACCCTTCAATATAAATTTCCGATTCATTCCCTCGCGACAACTCGGCGGTGACTGTTTCGATTACTATTGGCTCGATGATGACTATCTGGCAATTTACTTACTCGATACCGCCGGACACGGACTCAAAGCTACTCTTCCCTCTGTTTCAGTGCTGAATCTACTGCGTTCTCGTGCGCTCAAAGGTCTTGATTACTATCAACCTAGTGATGTATTGAAGGCTTTAAATGACACTTTTCAGATGAATTATCAAAATGATAAATACTTTACGATTTGGTACGGAGTTTACAATCGAATCAACCGCCAGTTAATTTATGCTAGCGCAGGTCATCCACCAGCAGTTTTAGTAACTGGCACATCTCCAAGAAAGTCTGAAGTTAAACTCCTAAAAACCCCTGGTATGCCAGTTGGCATGTTTCCAGAGGCAAAATATGTTGATGGGTTTTGCAATATTGAAAAATTCAGTACCCTTTATATTTTTAGTGATGGCGCTTATGAAATAACTAAATCAGACGGCACACTTTGGAGTTTAGATGCTTTTATTCAGCTACTAGTTAGCTTACAAGATCCTGTTGATAGCCAACTCGATCGCGTACTCAGTTATTTAATAGCTCTGAACTCCAAAGATGCTTTTGATGATGATTTATCTATTTTGCAAATGAAGTTTGATTAATTAGGTTTTAGAGACTAAAACCTGGTTAAATGCATCTTGACTGGGAAAGATTTCAAATACTTTATCCATATTAGTCAGTTCAAATAATATCCTGACTTGCTCATTAATTGAGCAGAGAACAAGCTTAGTATCGGCGGCTCGCAAGGTTTTAAAAGCTAATACTAAAGCTCCCAAACCCGAACTATCCATAAACGTTACATCTTTAAAATCAACTAACACAATTTTCGCACCACTTTCTAGAATATCAGTGATATTTTGTCGAAAGTCTTGTGAAGTTGTGGCATTCAAATTACCACTAAGCTTAATAACTTTTACTTGTTCTCTCATAATTATGTCACTCTGACTTATGTAAATAATACTCTGATTTCGCCATTATAGAACATTTAAAAATGCTTGTAAAATAAAATTTAATATTATCTATTGAGTAATCATTAATAATTAATCAGGATAGATAAAGATTAATTATAAAATTTTGAATCTATTTTTTTGTAATCAAAATAAATCATTAGCTTAATTTAGTATAGTTTTCTTACTAGAAATAGATCAATTATAAATAAACAAGCTAAGTCAGTTGGCATGACAAAAAACTGGTATTTTAGTTTTGTAAAAATGTTGTAATGACGAATTTATAAGCCGTTCGTTGATTTGATGTTTTGTCATGTATGTTAATTTTTAACGCCGACTTACTTGTATCTCATGGATTTAGATATATACTTACATACAAGCTGAAGTTACTGCTTTTCAGATTATTTACCAAAAATTTTTGCAAAACTGAGATTCTCTAATAAATCTCATGACAATAGCTAGTCATTAAGCAATTCAGAATTCAACTAGTTGCAGCAATGCTTACGGCGGGCTACGCCTACACATAGCTAAACCGAGTCTAGCAGTAGCTTTTCCTCCCTGAGTACTTATGATGGTAACTAGGATCTATATTTATTTATGTCCAATTACTTACATAATTGAAATAATTTACCTCTGGACTACCGCTCTAGAGCCAAAAATTTAGGTTTCAACAGCGCCAAGCAAGCTAGAACCGAGACTAAGGCTTTAAAAGAAGTTTTCTGAAGGCGATCGCCTCTGCTATTTTAGTATTCCCAATATCTGTCATTTCTCGATAGACAATACAAAAAGTAAAGAGTTGTGAATTTGTTACTCCTAACTCCTCACTCTCTCAAACAGGACTCACTTTGGCTCTGTAAAGCAGTTTCTCACCTTGAAGGTAGCCAGTGTAGCGTACTTTGACTGTTTCTCCAGGTTGTGCAGTTCCCTTTATCAATTGGTGCAGTTGGGGATCGTAAGGTAATTCTGCTCCCACAGGGGCGATCGCTTCCACTCCCCACGCCTGTAAAAACTTTTCCAGGGGTTTCTGCACCAACGGTACTATTTTGATTGCTTCTAGCTGGGGATTCTCCTGCGCTGTCTTTGCTGCTGTTGGCCATTGCAATAATAAAGACTCCAGCAGTTGCAAAGTCGACTGCTGGAGTTCTTGTAGTAATATTTCTCGCTGTTGTTCTAATTGAAACTGCGAGCGATCGTACTCTCTTCTTAAATTTGTAATTTCTTGTAACAATTCCTGGGTAGGTGCTGTTTTCTCTTGTAACAACTCTACGGTTGAAAAAGTTGCGATTAATTCATTCAATGGCATCTGTAGCACTGGCGAAAGCTTAAGCAGCACATCCACCCGCATCTGCTCTAACTTTCCTTGGCGTAACCGCGAAAGTTGACGCTCTGAGACGCCAGCAGCGCGACTCAGCCCTTTAAAACTAGAAATACCTACCTGTTGCATTAAATCTTGCAACTTTTGGGTGAAATTAATATTGGGCATTTGGCAAAACAGTTCCGTTAGGGGATAGCTAGGGTTTAGCCCGTTCCGAGTCCTGAGTAAAGAAGTGAGATTCCCAACTCAGCACTCCTGAAGGGCATTGGGAATTGGGCATTGACGATTAAGTTTTTCTTTGTCCCCTATTCCCTATTCCCTATGCCCTATTCCCTATTCTTCCAGTAAACTTCTCAACATCCAAGCTGTCTTTTCGTGTACTTGCATCCGCTGAGTCAATAAATCGGCGGTAGGTTCGTCGTTAACTTCCTCTATCACAGGAAAAATAGATCGTGCAGTTCTGACTACGGCTTCTTGTCCTTCCACTAACAAGCGGATCATCTCCACAGCTTTAGGAACTCCAGGAGTTTCTGGAATCGAACTCAGTTTGGCGTATTCGCTGTAGGTTCCTGGTGCGGGATAGCCAAGCGCTCTAATTCTCTCGGCTATTAAATCCACTGCTAACGCTAATTCTGTATACTGGGTCTCAAACATCAAATGCAATGTTTGAAACATCGGCCCCGTTACATTCCAATGAAAATTATGAGTTTTCAGATACAGTGTATAAGTGTCAGCTAACAGGTGAGATAAACCATCGGCAATTTTAGCCCTACTCGCCTCGTCAATGCCGATATTTACATTTTTGACTGTTACTTTCGATGACATAATTTTCTCCTAATTAGGTTATATGTAATTGGGAATGGGGGAGAGGTGACAGGGGAGAGGTGACAGAGAATAATCTTAACCAACAAGTAGCCAGTGTAGAAGACCAACAAAGAGGTGACATGTGATAGGGAATAATCTGTAACCTATTCCCTGTAACCTATTCCCTTCTCCACTCCCATTGTCTATGCTAAGTGCATCTTCAAAACGCTACGGGGTGCTTTACGGACTCTGGCTAAAACGGTTTCTTTGCCTAAACGCTGGCAAGCTTCATACCGATGGCAACCAGAAAAGCCATAATATTGTCCATCTACTTCTAGGACATCGATAGGTTCTTGCTGCCCAATCTCCGCAATCGATTCCATTAAGGCTTGTACTTTTTTTGGATCGTTTGTACGAGGCAATGGCCGTTTTATCTGATTTAATGGAATTTCTTGGACTCTAACCATAAAGAGTTTATCCAACTAGTTCTGTTTTTTCTCTCTAAATAAATCATAGTCATTATGACTTCGTTTTGCAACTAGTATTTAGGGCAAAATTGGTAATGGTATCATTGGAGCATTCATGCGACAAAAAAACCGCGCTACAAAGCAATTGGAAAATCAGCTCCAACGACGCATTAAGGGGCAGAAGACGCTTGAGTACTCGCTATCGCTTCCCTATCAGGTAGCCATGAAATTTTCGTTTTGGCGTTTTTCCCACACTGTGCTGACAACATTTTGTCTATTGGGACTGACTGCTGCATCAGGCCCTGAGAGCAACATCCAGGATATAGAACTGAAAATTGGGATTGTGCAGCGATTTGGCGCCGAAGCCACAGCCAAGCTACAACTGGAACCCATCAAAGGCGATCGCTTAAGGTTAAAATTTCAAACGGGCAATAAGCAGCAAATCCTGTTTACTAAGAATCCTGTAAAGCTGGAAACAGTCATGCAAGCTTTACCCCAGCCAGCAGTCGAAGAAGTAGTAGTTTTAGGCACATACCGCACTTTTGAAACTGCGGAAGATAGTGCTAATAAATGGCGTTCTAAGGGAATGGAAGTGGAAATAGCCCAGCCAGAACGCTGGCAGGTTTGGGCTAAACGAGATGTTTACAGCACTCCTTTACTGCGACGCTTGTTATTACAAAACATCCAAGCTTCTACCCAAGAAAAAGTATATCTTGATACTAAAGTGTTGAAAAAAGTGCCGCGAGTGAGTTGGGTGGTGGATGGTAATCGCTATAGCCCGAATGACTTGGAAATTAGCACTGATAAAAACTTGATTCGGGTAAATAAAACCGAAAAACAAGAGCTTGCTCGTCTTTATGCCGGTCGAATGAATTTGCAGCCAAACGCTTATGGCACATACACTCTCGTTAACCAAGTACCTTTAGAAACTTATTTGCGTGGGGTTGTGCCTTACGAAATAGGAACAGATGCACCAAAAGCGGCACTAGAAGCTCAGGCAATTCTCGCTCGGACTTATGCCTTGAGAAATTTACGTAGGTTTGCCGCAGATAACTATCAGTTGTGTGCTGATACTCACTGCCAAGTTTATTATGGGCTGAAGGGAGCAGCTGCCAAAACAGACCAAGCGATCGCCTCAACTAGGGGTAAAGTACTAACTTATAAAAATGAACTCGTAGACGCCCTGTATTCTTCTACCACTGGTGGCGTCACTGCTTCCTTTAGCGATGTCTGGAATGGCGAAGATCGTCCCTACCTGCGCCCTGTACTGGATGCTCCGACTAATTTTTGGGACTTGTCTAAGCAGAATTTAGCAAATGAAAAGAATTTCCAGAAATTTATTAATACGCAACAAGGATTTAATGAAAGCAAGTGGGATATGTTTCGTTGGCATAAGGAAACCCCTTTAAAGGATATTATCAAGGACTTGCAAAAATTTTTACAGGTGAAAAACAGTCCCCATGCCAAATTTAAGACAATTCAGGCTATGGCAGTAGTGGAGCGAAGCCAGAGTGGACGTATCCTTGAACTTGCAGTTAAAACCGATCGCAGCACCTTTATTTTGCACAAAGACGAAGTTCGCAGTGCTTTTGCAGCCCCTACAAGTACGCTTTTTTACATCGAACCCCTGAACAAAGGCAAATCTGAACTCTGGGGATACGCTTTTATTGGTGGTGGATTAGGACATGGAGTCGGCTTGAGTCAAACTGGCGCTCAAAATTTAGCAAAACTAGGTTGGTCAAGTCCAAAAATTCTCCAATTTTACTATCCTGGTACTCAGATTCAAATTCTCAAAAAAGAAATTAAGCTTTGAGCTATTGGCATTCAAGTTGCATCTGTGAGTTAGGAGTCGGGAGTTAAAAAGAGGCCAAAATATAGATAGGAAACTCCATACTTAAAAAATTAAGCAGGAACACAAGATTTGCTGTGTTCCTGCCCAACATAAAATTAGACTTTTTGTCAAAGTCGCTTTTAGAGGTACACACGGAATTGCATTGCAAGGGTGTTAACTCTGGATATCCTGCTTCTATTTTGTCGAAATTAGTAACTCTTGCAAGAGGTTCAAGTTTGAGTGGCTTAACTCTTAGTAAAGGTCTTCTTCTTTGTGAGTTTCGATTGTTACGTCAGAGGTTGGGTAAGCAACACAAGTCAGTACATATCCCTTTTCTATTTGTTCATCATCTAAGAATGACTGATCGCCCTGATCGACAGTACCCTTGGTGATTTTACCTGCACAGGTCGAGCAAGCACCAGCGCGGCAAGAGTAGGGCAAGTCAAGACCAGCTTCTTCGGCAGCATCTAGAATATAGACATCATCATCAACTTCAAGTGTTTGGTTCAGACCTTCGGCTTCGTTGAGTAGTGTCACTTTATAAGTTGGCATTGAGTAATCCTCTCTTTTGTAAACGGCAGTATAAGTTATCTTAAGGCAAAGATAGCGGCTGTTCTGTGGAATTAGCCGCTGGTTTAAATTTGCTTCATTTCTGATACTACGAGAAAAATTAAACGATGTAACTGGAAATTGAACCCGATTAGTAATGAAATTTAGTTACTTAATCCCGATAAGTTTTCTTTATATTATTATCTACCCTAGTCAGGTTGTGATTAGAAAAAATTATATGCCTGAAACTTAAGCATGAGTAAGGTTAATGTTACCGATATTTTGTAGGACTTACGTAGAAGAGATTCCCCAACTCCTTTAAAAAATAGGGCTGTTTCATTTTCTAATCTGATTTAAATGCGCCTGTTATAAATGAAGGAAACATAACAGTACAGTAGAGATGTAATTTTTCTTTTGCCATTTTTTTTGTTCATTGATTGACAAATTTCTAACATTATGGGTAAAAAAAGGGCTTTTCTTTTGAAGTCTTCCTTTTTGAGTACACGTAATTCTATCTAGCTGCAAATAAAGTCTTATTTGCCCTTGAGGGGGTAGGGCGAATGTTGTAGAGTCTAGACTGGTGAACCCCATGAAGAGAGAATCTCACCACTAGAAGCGTGGGAAGATCGAGAACAGAACTAATAAGGATAATGTATAATTCAGAGGCAGCTTTGGAAAAAGCAAAAGTGCGTGTAGGTTTGGTAGGTACTGGGTATGCGGCAAAGTTTCGGGCTGAAGCATTGCTCCACGATGAGCGATCGCATATAGTCGCAGTTGTTGGTCATACAAGAGAAAAAACCGAAACCTTTGCCAGAGAGTACCAGATTGAAGTCTTGAATACTTGGCAAGAGCTAGTAAAGCGTGAAGATATAGACCTAGTAGCGATCTCCACTATTAATCGAGATCATGGTGCGATCGCTCGTGTAGCACTTAGCAACGGCAAACATGTGATTGTAGAGTATCCTCTTTCGTTGGATGTATTTGAAGCTGAGGAACTGATTGCCTTAGCCAAAGCACAACAAAAACTCCTACACGTTGAACATCTGGAACTTTTGGGTGGTTTGCATCAAGCTTTGAAGCAAAACCTAGACAAAATTGGTGAGGTGTTTTATGTTCGCTACAGCACCATCAATTCTCAAAATCCTGCACCCCGCAAATGGACTTATAACCACGAGTTTTTTGGCTTTCCCTTAATTGGGGCCCTGTCTCGCCTACATCGCCTCATCGATTTATTTGGTACAGTATTTACTGTTAACTGTCACCAGCGATATTGGGAAATAGAACCGGAATACTACCAAACCTGTTTCTGCACTAGTGAACTGTCCTTTAACAGTGGACTTTTAGCCCAAGTAGTTTACGGCAAAGGCGAAAGTATTTGGCAATCAGAACGCAAGTTTGAAGTTCACGGTGAAAAAGGTGGTTTAATTTTTGATGGCGACACCGGAATATTCGTCCAGCCGGGGGAAACAACACCTATAGAGGTTGGGCCTCGTCGGGGTTTGTTCGCCAAAGATACGAGTATGGTGTTAGACCATCTTTTTGACGGGACTCCTTTGTACGTTACCCCAGAGGAGAGCTTGTATACCCTCAAGGTTGCTGATACTGCACAAAGAGCTGCACAGACAGGGTTAACTATGTTTATGAAAGATACTTTAGATAAAAGTTAATGAAAACTGAACTAATTGTTATTTTATCCCAACGAGAAATAGAGAAAATGCGTCAAGCTGGGCGTTTAGCTGCTAAACTCCTTCAGCATCTCGAACCCTTTGTGAAACCAGGGGTTAGCACTCTCGAACTAAATGATGAAGCCGAACGCTGGACGCAAGCGCATGGCGCAAAAAGCGCACCCCTTGGCTATAAGGGTTATCCTAAATCAATTTGCACTAGTGTAAATGAGGTAATTTGTCACGGCATTCCCAACGCCAAGCAAATCCTGAAAGAAGGTGACATCATTAATATTGATGTAACGCCCATTGTTGAAGGTTATCACGGCGATACATCCAAGACATTCTTTGTTGGTACCCCTTCGCCAAAAACGAGGAAGCTGGTAGAGGTGACAGAAGAGTGTCTCCGTCTGGGTATTGCTGAAGTTAAACCTGGGGCACGCATTGGCGACATTGGTGCAGCCATTCAAGAGTATGCTGAAGGACAAGGCTTTTCTGTAGTGCGAGATTTCGTTGGCCACGGCATCAGTAATATTTTCCATACTGCGCCGGATGTTCCCCACTATGGCACTCGTGGTAAGGGCAAGCGCCTCAGATCGGGGATGGTTTTTACCATTGAACCAATGATTAATGAAGGTACTTACGAAGTCGAAGTTCTCAGCGATAAATGGACTGCGGTAACGCGCGATCGCAAGCTTTCTGCTCAATGCGAGCATACCTTAGCTGTAACTGAAGACGGCGTTGAAATCCTCACCCTTCCTGAAGGTGTGAATTACTGGAACCTAGATAAAACAGCTAGTTAGAATAATTAAGAGTAGGTATTGCTGCTCTAGTTCTGAACCTGGAAGGAAAAATCTCTATGGTTTCAGCCACTATTAATACATCTACTCTTAGCTACCTTCAATGAATTTATCGAATGGTATCCCAACGATGGAAAACGCTATGAGTTGCACAAAGGAGTAATTTTTTTATCTAGTCTTATAATTATCTTCCCAACTTATTGGGAATACCTTCACAACCACCAGGAATAGTACCTCTAGTTTTTTCACCACCCCAAGCGCAACAGTAGCAACGCGCAGACTCAGACATCCGCTGCACATTCGTAAAATCGGCATTTTCCACCACAGCGCCAGTGTGTTCGCCGATTTCATAATCTGGTCGTTCAGTCCGACTGCGGGGTGATGCTTTTTCCAGTACACCGTAGAATAGGCGAATCCCGTTCAGGTCAGCACCACTGAGATTAGCATTATATAAAATTGTACGAGAAAGGTTAGCTTTTACTAAGTCACAACCGACCAGATTAGCGCGGACAAGATTAGCTTCGCTCAAATCAGTCCAACGCAAATCAGTGCCAGAAAGGTCTGCGGCGGCTAGCATTACGCCTAAATCGATGACGCGCACACCTTCAAGGCGGTCTTCTGCATATCCGCCACTCCCGTCAAGAATGGCTCGACCTAATCGACCATCGCGTTGTAGGGGTGAGAGCAACTTGGAACGTGACAAAAAACGGAGAATTTTCGCTTTCCCACTACCATCGACACTACTTAAAATTGCCGCAGTGCGTCCTTCCGCGATCGCTCTTTCTTGGGGCCAATCTTCTAATAATCCTTCTTCATCTAATACTAAGTCGGAAACGCCTTGGAAATAGGAATCAATCGTCTGTTGCTGGGTGATAATATTTTGCTGAACTGTTAGTAGGTTTTGCTGAATTGTCAAGTCTTTGGAAATGACATATTGTCGCCATGCTACGTAAACGGCAATGATAGCGATGAGAATTTGCCCCAAAGCGCCAAACCATTCTGCTAGGCTACCAGCAATATCCCAGTTAATCTGGCGTCCTAAAAGCAGTAAGCGATCGCCTATACCTGTGAACCTGATCGTGCCGATAATAGCTACTATTAGTCCCAAAAAGGCAACAAATAGGGTGCGTTCTTGGGGTGAAAACCACTCGTCTAAAACTTCTTGTAACCAAGGCAATAATATCGCTAGGGATAACAGCAAAGTTATCAGCGTGCCGATAATGCCCACGATCCAGTTATTGAGGAGAACTCCAACGAGGGTGATGGCGATCGCTATTAAAATAATCAGCAATGCCCTCGGCTTAACTGTGAATTGCTTGCTAATGGGTTGCTTGAAGTCAAAACGGGTTTGTTGTAAAGCAGTTGTATGTTGCGGAGATTGCAAAGAACCAATTGCTGCTAGTGCTTGTGAGGCTAGGTTTTTCTCATTTGCACTCCCGTCAAAGTCATCCGGCTGCAAATCATTTTCGGGGTCTGGTTCTGGGGTTGGTAGATTAGAGGAATTGGATTCAATCGTCATGTTTTCTATTTTGCCCCAGTAGATTCAGAACAACATCTGTTTTATCAGAAATTGCACTAAACCTAAAAACCAAAGACCTGTATTACATACGACTGAGAAACGCTACATATAGCAGTTTCCAATTGCCTCAAGTACACACAATTTGTAAGGGCACAACAGCAGTTCACCTCTATCAACTTAAGTAGAAGCTGGCATTGGCAAGGATTTTTTGATAACTTTTTTGTTCTCCTTTGCCCTATACCTTATGTTTGGTCTACAGTTTGAATTGTCAGCATTTGAGGGGGCGTAGCATCAGGTGGGTAGAGAAAATCCACTTCTACCAGTCGGCGCTGTCCAGGAGATATTTTTAATTGAGCAAGCGGTTCTCCCATTTGTCCCCGTTGTTGAACTAAATGCCAATATTGGGTTCTGGGTAAGCCATTATCGTCGTTGTAGCGAATACGAACTGTGCCTCGGAAAAAGACAGATGGTTGGGGTGGTGAAAAAAAGCGCAGCCCTGGTTTACTTAACTCATCTTCTTTGATAGGCGTTTGGAAAAGTACATTTATAGTTTGCGGCTTATCGGTATTGTTGAATAATGGTAGAGAGATATTGTATTCAATCCCGTAGTTGCCGTGAGCTTCGTAAGCAGTACCAGGATAACGCGCTACGAGTTTAGCCGTTTGGTTTTGTCCAGTACCCATTTTGCCAGCCAAAAGGGTACTTAAACCGTAAGAAAAAGCCTGTCCTAATTCGGGAATTGTCAGGTATGAACTATTAGAGTCGGTAACTTGTGCTTGCCAACGAGAGCCAACAGCTACTCCCGCTACCCGTCCGTAAATTTCTGTTGCCCCTGCAAGTTTATCTGGAGGACTGGGAGCCGGTTCGCGGGGCCCTGCAAAATCACCATTTTCTAATAAATTCTCCCATTCTTCTAAAGTAGGCGCTCGTTCACTACCATCGGGATTGGGTTTGGCAAACATGGCCAGGTTCGCCATATAAACAGGACGATCGCTATATAAACGTAACAAAGTAGAACGTCCATTCAATGGCGGCGTTAAAGTCCGCACGGGAATTGGATGATTCATTAACATCCGGCTTTGTTTTGGTGGAATTACCAACTGGGCTGGCCATCCTTGTCGTCTGGCTCGCAGCAGATCATTCATGACGCGATCGCCCGGCCCGGCATAAATGTTTCCCGAATTATTTGACAGCATGGGAGGCAGCTTGACAAAAGGTGCATCAGGTTGACTTACATAACTAGCTGCTTGCAAGATATTGACAGTTGCAGAGCGATCGCTGGGATTGTAAACAATCACTCCCAAATAAAGAGTCCGCAAATCATTTGGCGTCTCAATCGCTCTAGCAATATGGTGAGAAAATAAATCAAACCTTCCCTGAAATGGAAAGTTTAGGTGGGCGCTGGGCACTTTTTTGCCTTGAGGAGGAAATGTAGACAGCAGAATTCCTTCACTCTTAACTACTTCTGGGTTATTACTGTTAAATACCGGTACTTCGTCAAGATGTCCTGTTAAAGGTCTTGTTTGTTGGGGAACGAAGATTTCCTGTGGTGCAGGTGGAGGAGAAGGCGATGCTTGAGCTAAAAACAAATAGGAAATAAGATTAAGCATTTATTCAGAAAGCAATTTATCGCTGAAGTGCAGAATACAGCATCCTAATATACACCTCCTGCGACCCGTAACAAGTTAGAGGAGGTTGCCTAGTTGAGAAGTGGCTAGGGTGAAATTAAAATCCCCGTGTCTTTAGACCGGGGAGCAATACGGCTTGGTTAAGGTTTTTTGATGAAAATTTTAGACCGCTAAATATGCGATAAATCATCACAAAGACGCGATAAATCGCCGTCTCTACAAAAGAGTAATTATTGTAGAGACGGCGATTCATCGCGTCTCTTGCATTAACCAGGGAGTACCAATTGTTGCAATTTACAGGATTCCACACTCAATTAAGGTGCAAGGGCATTACCCCGAATTAGACTACCAATAGTTTTGGCAGTAATTTTCAGTTGGGTGATGGGATTAGCTGGGACAACCGTCTTATACAGATAGCTATCGAATGTTAGCCGTTGTACATCGAGGTCATCGCACATTTCCACAAACGCTTCGCGGGTGGCGTCGGAACGATAGAACACGGTTTGCAGAATGTCCAACACCTTGTAGGTGAGTCCGTATCTTTTATCCCAACGCTTCAGGTAAACCTTCAGGTCGCCTTCTGTAGGAATCCGGCTACCACCATTAGATGTTTCCACAATGGTTTCGGCACACATCCGCCCAGATTTAGCGGCAAAATAGATACCTTCACCAGAGGACTTGGTAACGTAACCAGCAGCATCTCCCACCAAGGCGATGCGACCGACAACACGACGGGGACGGGGATGTTCGGGAATGGGGTGGGCTTCAACTTTGATGATTTTACCGCCTGCCAACTTCTCGGAAGCACGAGCGCGGATACCAGCTTGTAACTGTTTGATGCTGGCTTTATTGATGTGCATTGTGCCAGTACCGACAGCTACGTGGTCATATTTGGGGAAAACCCAAGCGTAGAAATCGGTAGAAACGTCATCACCGACATACATTTCGGCGAGATCGTTATAGTAGGCCATTTTGTCTTCGGGTAAGCGAATTCGCTCTTGGAAAGCGATCGCATAATTGTAATCCCCAGCATCCATTTCTTTGGCAACGCGGGAATTAGCCCCATCTGCCCCAATAATCAGATCCACCTTCAGAGTTTTGGCAATACCCTGTGATATCCCATCTGTGTGGTCAATGTAATGAATGGTATAGGGATCGGTATTGTTTCCTGGTATATCGAGTTTATGAACAGTGGCATTAATTAAATTTGCGCCGACTTTTGCCGCGCGATCGCGCAAAAAGCCATCTAACACTTCTCGGCGGCACATTCCTATATATTCATCTTCATTTACCAGATTGATATCAACCTCGCGATTGGAAGGCGAAATCATTTTCATCTTCCGTACCCGGCGATCGATAATCTCTGGTGGTAAGTCAAATTCACTCACCATACACAGGGGAATTGCACCCCCACAAGGCTTTGCATTGTCTAGCTTCCGCTCAAACAGGTAGGTTTCAATCCCAGAGGCTGCCAGTGTTTCAGCGGCAGATGAACCAGCAGGGCCTGACCCAATAACAGCAACCCGTAGTGTCAAAGGTCTTTCTCCCAATCTTCACATTTACCGAGAGCATACTACCACGGTCTTTCTAGTGATTTGGCGCTTTTCCTCCAGGTTTCTGCACAAATGCAATATTCCTTAATGTTTCGATACGAATTAGAGTTGGGTATTGGGCATTGGGTATTGGGAAAAATGAAGAATATTGCCTACCCAGTCCCCAGTCCTCAATATGCAGATTTCCTTATTCGATTCTTTGACTAGACAAGTTAGTACTGCCGCAATTACTGGCTATCAAAAACATATTTCTCCGCACAAAGGTTTTGCTTGTGCCCACAGAATATTATATGGCGGCGAATCTTGCTCTCAATACATTAAGCGGGTAGTTGCCAAGGAAGGGTTAAAAGTAGCTTTTGTTAATTCCCGCGAACGATTTCAAGCTTGCAAGGAAGCTAACCAAATTTTGCGAATGCAGAGCGAGAACTCAGAAGAATCCACAGAGGAGGAAGCAGACAAGCAGCAACGACAAGCATCTGGTAAAGTTACTCAAAAATCTTCATTTATGAGTAGCGACAATACCAACTGTTTTGATTGTGCCGATCTGGGCTGCAATTGTGTCGAGATCGTTAGCATGACTCCCGATTGTGGTTCCCTTGATTGTGGTGCTGCTGATTGTAGTTCCCTAGATTGCAGTGGGGCTGATTGTAGCTTCCTCGATTGCGGCAGTTGTGGTAGCTAAATCTTGTTCATCCATAAATAACGATATATGGTATATGTAGGACACAGTAATCCTACCAAGGATCTGTAGATTTAGTTGCAGAGGTTATAGTAGCAGTGGGTATAGTAGTTGAGAACGTCTCCAAACAATTCGGGAGTTTCAAGGCAGTCGATCAAGTCAGCCTGGAAATTAAGAGTGGTTCGCTAGTTGCGTTACTCGGGCCATCGGGATCGGGTAAATCTACGCTATTACGGTTGATTTCCGGTTTAGAAATGCCAGATAGCGGCAAAATCCTGCTTACCGGTAAGGACGCTACATACCAAAGTGTGCAACAGCGAAATATTGGGTTTGTATTTCAGCACTATGCCCTATTCAAGCATCTGACTGTTAAGCAAAATATTGCCTTTGGCTTAGAAATTCGTAAGGCACAGCCAAAGAGGATTAAGGGGCGGGTAGAACAGTTACTCGAATTGGTGCAATTGACTGGATTAGGCGATCGCTATCCATCACAACTTTCTGGCGGTCAAAGACAACGGGTAGCATTAGCCAGGGCATTGGCAGTAGAACCGGAAGTTTTATTGCTAGATGAACCCTTTGGCGCACTCGATGCTAAAGTCCGTAAAGATTTACGGGCATGGTTACGCCGCCTCCATGATGAGGTTCATGTTACCACAGTTTTCGTCACCCACGACCAAGAGGAAGCAATGGAAGTTTCCGATGAGGTTGTGGTGATGAATAAAGGACGTGTGGAACAAGTGGGGACACCATCTGAAATTTACGATAATCCCGCCACCGCATTTGTAATGAGCTTCATTGGCCCGGTGAATGTGTTACCCAGCACCTCGAAGATTTTTCAAAGTAGCGGCTTTGATACGCCACACCCACAAGTATTTTTGCGTCCGCAAGATGTGATTTTTGAAAAGGTTGCTAACGGTACGACTACGGCTGCGACAGTAAGCCGATTGATACATTTGGGTTGGGAAATTCAGGTGGAATTAACTTTCGATGACGGGCAAGTAGTGATGGCGCATTTAACACGCGATCGCTTTAATGACTTAGAGTTAGAACCTCTACAGCGAGTGTATGTAAAGCCAAAGGATGCAAAGTCCTTTCCAGTGTCTTATTCAATTTGAAGGAGGCAGTGTTTCGACTACGCGGCAGTTGAGCGTAGTCGAAACTCAACAACCTGCCCTGAGCGGAGCTGTTGGCGCAGCCTCTCGTAGAGAAGGAAGTCGAAGTGAGGCAGAAGGTACGAGGTGATATTAGCCATCCTAAATCATTCGTAAAGAATGAAATCCCCGACTTCTTAAAGAAGTCGGGGATTTTGTTATTGCGCTTTTTACCAATCAGATAAGATTGTTATGTATCAATACAGTTCAGTTAAGCATTTTTTTCCTCTCTCTGTTCCCTCTGTGCCTCTGCGGTTCGTTAAAAAAATTGACTTTAATAAAGAGTTTTAGCCTTAACTGAACCGTATTGTGTTATGTATCTGAAATAATTAGCTACCCTTGGTTACACTATCTCCAGGCCCGGCGGTGACAATCACCAGATTTTCTGGCTTAATTAAATCTTCAATTGCCTGTTGCATATTAGCCATAGTGACTGCTTGAATCCGCTGGGGAAACTCTCGGATTTCTGAGCGTGAAAGCCCCAAGACAGAATTATCCAAAATGATGCTTGATACATCACTAGGATTAGCTAAATCCACAGGATAGCTATTAGTAATTGAGCGTTTTGCTGCGTTGAATTCAGCCTCAGTCACTCCTTGTTCCCGCAACTGTTTTAGTAAAGCGAGAGTACTGGCGATCGCTTTTTGGGCATCTCCAGGAGCAGTTTGCATTTGAATCAAGAACGGCCCGGGATTAATCCCAGCGGCAAAACCACTATATATACCGTAGGTTAAACCTTGGCGATCGCGCACTTCTGTACCCAGGCGGCTGGCTAAGGTGTCACCACCCAAAATTTGATTTAGCACTAGTGCCGCATAATAACGTGGATCTTTCCGAGAGATGCCGTTGTAGCCGATGTAGGTGACAGCCTCGGCTTTACCGGGAATTACTTTGTTTAGTTGTGTCAAAGTTTTCGGAAATGGTACGGTTGGTATTTTGAGAACAGGTGGCTTACCTGTGGCTTGCCATTTACCAAATACTTCATTTAGCAAAGCTTTTAACTTAACTGAATCAAAGTCTCCAACTATTGCGATCGTCGTGGCATCCGGTCGGTAGTGTGTCTGGTAGAAACCAAGCAAATCATCACGAGTAATAGTCTTTAAACTCTCGGCTGTGGGAAAGCTGTGGAATGGATGATTTTCAGGGTAAATTGCCTGTTGGAACACTTGCCTTCCCAAACCTCTAGGATCATCCAGTTGGACTTTCAGACTTGTCAGTGCCCTTTGGCGACTCAGTTCTAACTGATCGGCGGGGAAAGTGGCGTTTTCTAACACATCTGCCAGAGTTTGAATCAATATAGGCAGATTTGCTGAAAGTCCCTCACCGCTGACGTTAACTCCCTCACGGCTAGCACTGAAGCTCAAACCGGCTCCCAGGTCTTCTAAGGTTTTTGCTAGGGTCAGAGCATTTTTAGTCTGCGTCCCATTCATTAAGTTGCTTGCAGTTAGATTTGCTAATCCAGCTTTTTGATTGCCATCAAATTCAGCACCAGCGTCAACTTGTCCGCTTAAGTTAATAGTGGGAAGATTGCGATCGCTCAACAACAGAACCTTCAAACCATTCTTTAAGGTAAACTCTTCTGGTAGTGATTGTTTATTAGAATCTGTCTCTGATGTAGCAGGTGGCAAATATTTTGCTAGTTCTGCTGGATCTACAGGCTTACCAGGGCTGAAGTTTTCCACCGTGCGACTAGAACCAGCACTAGAAGTTCCTGGTTTCCCATCTGGTTGAGTCGGCTCAAAGAAGCCGATAGTTTGTTGAGCCGGATTGAGATAAGTTTTCGCTGCTTTCTGGACTTGAGCAGGAGTCACTTTCGCGATCGCAGCCAGATACCTTTCAATAAAATGATAATCCCCTGCGATCGTTTGGTTATATCCCAGTTGATTAGCCTGACTAGTGATATCTTGGTTTCCCAAAATATACGAAGCTTGCAGTTGCGTCTTCGCCCGCTTTAACTCTTCTGAGGTGACTGGCTGCTCTTGCAATTTTACTAAAGATTCCTGGAGTACCTGGGCAATTTTCCCCAACTCTTGACCGGGAGCCGCTGTAGCATTAATTTCATACCAACCCGGTTCGATAAGTTCGGCAGCACCGCCACTCACTGAACTTGCGAGTCCAGATTCCACCAAAGCCTGATAAAGCCGAGAACTACGTCCACCTGTAAGAATGGCATCCATCAAATCAATTGCTGGAACATCAGGATGTTTGATGTCTGGCAGAGGATACACCGCTTGCAATAGTGCAGCACTTCCAGGTTGCTTGAGGACAATCGGTGCTTTTTTCGCAACAGGGGTAGACGGGGAAGCGTCAGCAATGGAAGAAGATGCCGAGTAAAGATCAATTGCTCTCCTGGCATTAGGGAGTGCCGTATCCTGTTTTGCTCGTTGCGATAACTTCCCAAAAGTTTCTTGAACAACTTTGAGTGCGGGTTTTGTGGCAAAATCTCCGGTAATCACCAACGTGGCATTTTCTGGGCTGTAGTAAGTTTGGTAATAATTCCGTACCTGCTCCACCGTGAATTTCTCTACATCGGCTTTTGTGCCTCCCACCGATAAACCATAAGCTCGATTGGGGAAAGCAGCCCGCATCACCGCCCGACTCAGACGATAACCTGGTGAATTTTCGTATCCCTGTAACTCGGAGATCACCACCCGCTTTTCACTGGTGAGTTGTTCAGTCCCAATTAAGGAATTTTCCATGCGATCGGCTTCTAGTGTCAGCAGTGCTTCTAATTTGTCTCGCTGCACTGTGCCAAAGTAAGCTGTTTCGTCATAACTAGTAAAAGCATTGAACTGGCTACCCAAAGCACTAAACAACCGTCCAAACTGTACTGGACGGTCGTTTGTGCCTTTGAACATCAAATGTTCTAGCTGGTGAGAAATACCATTTTCTCCCTTCACCTCGTTGCGCGAACCAACTTTATACCAAACTTGCACACTCACCACTGGAGCAGTATGAACTTCTTTGGTTAACACCGTTAAGCCGTTGTCTAATACCGTTTTTTGCACTCCTTGGGTGAATGAGAGAGCTGAGACAGGTGTGACTGCTGTTGGTATTGCAGCATTAGTGAAATTGCCAGGCATTGGCACGATAGTTAAAATAAGACTGAGGAAAAATCCTAGAAGCATGTACGATCGCCGTTTCATAAGCAATACAAAATTTCCAATTTTAAAATAAAACCCCAAAGGGTATTTCAAAATTTAAATCTAACTCAAGTTGCTAGTTATTGAGGGAATAAGACAAAAATGAAATCAAATCCCCTCAAAGGAGAGAATATATAAATTTATTGCTGCACTACTTTTTGCCCATAGCATATCTGGGTGCATTTGTTAAAACTACCCAAGGGTTATCAGGTTCGCAGATCGAACTTTTACAGAATATTAGAAATTATTGCAAATATATTAACAAGCATTGCAATGTGTTCCATTTTACACGACTGTAGTAATATTTACTTTTAAAATTAGTTTGATACTTATTGTCATCCCATTCGGGTAAGTATCTCTGTCAAACTAGCAAAAACTTTTTTAGATATGCAAACAAGAAACTTAATTGGATCGTTTACATTAGGTATGCTGTTAACAGCAATACCTGTATTATCAGCTAATGCCTCAGAAGTAATACCAAACTTATACCAGTTTCAAGGTAAGAATGTCAGCATTAGTTACTCAACGACAAGCTTTATTGGCAAGCCCCTTTTTACCTATAAAGATAAGCAACAGACATTAAACTTTCAAGGTACTGAGCAGATCCGTAGTGTAGAAACAGAAATTGGTACACTAGTAACTGTGACTATCCGTAAGACAGTAGATACTGGCAATACCGTGTTTACTTTGATCTTACCCCGTGTAAACCTTGGAAAAAGCAACTCAGCCGCAGTAGAAACTAAGGGAATCACAACAACAAATCTCTTTTCTGTGATTCCTAAATTCAACCAGGGGCAAAGACAAACTTATACGACAATCCATTTGACTGGTACAGCTCAAGCTGTCGCGTTTTAACTACACAAGAAGGATAAAAATATTAAACTTCTTGCTCGCATCGGGAAAAGCGTTAATACTGTTCGGTTAAGACAAGACGCGATGAATCGCCGTCTCTACAATAATCATTTCTTTGTAGAAACGGTGATTTATCGCATCTTTAACGATCTAGAATTTTCATCAAAAAACTTTAACCGAACCGTATTGAGGGTGAAGATAAATAATTGTTTGCCTTCACCATTATCGCTTAACCCTTTGTCAAGGTTGATATCGCATTATTTATAAAATAGATAATACTTGAAATTAAGTAAAGTTTATTTTTATTCAATCTTTAACTAAAGATTATCAATACTTTGAAGATATATTTTAAAAATAAGTAATGATTGATTGAATTTTAACTCATCTATCAATATTAAAACTCACCCTCTAATTGCAAATAAAAAAAGTGGAAGCAAACCTAGTCGGACTGTTCTATGGGCACAATACAATAAATGTTATCCATATCTGGTTACACTCATTGCTATGGAACGCGAAGCCTTAACAATCTGTTTTCCGCCTGACTTGGTTGCAAAAGCCAGGAAGCTCAAGGAAGGTAGCGAATCATTTAATGATTTAATAGTTAAGGCTTTAGAACGGGAAATGCGATACCGTCAGAGATGGGCTGCCGATCGCACCAAGGCTGAAAACCTCTTTGTTGGTGGCGGCAAGATAGGTGCATTGTTGAGATCGCACGATTGGTCGCAAACGCCACTAGGGGCCGTCGAAACCTGGTCGGATAGCCTAAAAACGGCTGTGCAGATCCTATTAACAGAACTAGATCGCGTCCAGCAGCTAGAATCCGATCTGCTGCCGGAGTGCATATCAACCAATGCCTTGCGTCAAGCTGCCCAAGCCGATGCGTTTCGAGTCAAGCTCACCAATGCGCTACGCCCGCTGACTGATGCTAACGAGATTCAGGCGATCGCTGCCTTTGTTCTGGGCGAGTCTCTAGGCGCAAGCCGCGTTATTTACATTGAAGTGTTACCGGACGGCAAGGAGGTCATCGTTCATAAAAACTACACGAACGGCGTTGCCGAACTGAGCGGACTGTACCATCTAGAAGACTTTGGGCGCAACCTGACAGATGAGCATCGAGCGGGGCGAACGGCGATCGTTCCCGATGTGGCCAACTATTCTAAATACACAACCAGCGATCGGGCAAGGTATCGATCAATCGATATTGCCGCGCATATTGATGTGCCACTGATTAAGAACAATCAATTTGTCGCGTTGCTGGCGGTGCATCAGGCAGAGCCTCGCCAGTGGACAGAAGACGAGGTGAAACGAGTCGAGGAAACAGCAGAGCAGACGTGGGCAGCCGTCGAGCGTGCCCTTGCTGAAGCAGCATTACGCGAGAGCCGTAGCGAACTCGAACGGCAACTGCGGAAGTTCGACGCGATCGTCGCTGCAATTCCTGATTTTATTTACACCTTTGATTTGGCGGGACGGTTCACGTATATCAGCCCGGCACTGCTCAATCTTTGGCAGAAAACTTCGGATGAAGCTTTGGGAAAGAACTTTTTTGATCTGGATTATCCAACCGATTTAGCGACCCGACATCAGCAACAGATTCAACAGGTGATCGCCACGCGCCAGCCGCTCAAGGATGAAACGCCCTATACTAGCGCAATCGGCACACGCACCTATGAATACATTTTCGTCCCACTTTTGGGCATAAACGGCGCAGTAGATGCAGTGGCAGGCGTGACGCGAGACATTACCGATGTCTCCAACGAGCTTCGCTTACGCAAACAGGTAGAACAAGCCTTGCGCCAAAGCGAGGAAAAGAGCCGAAATATTCTGGAGAGTATTACAGACGCATTCTTTGCTCTGGATGAGAACTGGATGTTTACCTATGTGAATCAAGCTGCCGAAATGCTGCTCGATTGTGTGGCAGGGGATTTAATTGGCAAGACTTTATGGGAAGAATATCCAGGATTGATTGGCAACGAGTTGGAGCAGATTCACTGGAGCGCCATGCGCGATCGTGTGGCTGCGTCAATGACCGCGTTTTACCCAGATCGCGATCGCTGGTACGAAGTTCGCACCTACCCCGCCCCAAACGGTATCACTGTTTATTTCAAGAATGTTACCGAGCAGATTCAAACTGCCGCAACCCTGCATCAATCCGAAGAACGCTACCGGACGTTGTTTGAATCGATCGACGAAGGCTTCTGCATTATTGAAGTATTATTTGAAGAAAATGATCTGCCGAGTGGCAGTGTGCCACGCGCCAGTGACTACCGTTTCTTAGAGATCAATCCCACCTTTGAGCAACAAACGGGACTTCGACAAGCAGTCGGGAAAACGGCGCGTCAGTTAGTTCCAGATTTAGAAGACCATTGGATTCAGATTTACGGTCAAGTTGCTCTAACGGGTGAACCTGCTCGCTTTGAAAATGGCTCTCTTGCAATGAACCGATGGTTCGATGTCTATGCCTGTCGCATGGGTGAGCCGGAGGCGCGAAAAGTTGCCATTGTCTTCAAAGATATTAGCGAACAGCAAGCTGCGCTACGCGAACGCAAACGGGCAGAAGAACTTTCGCGGCGAACCGCCGAATTTAATGCTTTCCGCGTTTCTCTCTCCGACGCACTCCGCCCGCTTGCCGACCCTATAGAGATTCAGGCTACGGCCAGCCGTGTGCTGGGCGAATATCTCAGCGCGAATCGGGTGGCGTACTTCGAGGTTCGCGGTGCTGATTACGTCGTTGAGCGTGATTATGTTAACGGAGCCGCAGCACTCGCTGGCAACTACCCGGTTGATTCGTTCGGCCCCAAGCTGCTCGCAGCCTACCGCACCGGTCGCGCCGTATCCGCGTCCGATGTGGAAGCCGATCCCAACCTGTCCCCGCCACAGCGAGCAGCCTACGCCGCGATTGAGATCGGTGCCTACATCGGCATACCGCTGATCAAGAGGGGCGAGTTCGTAGCGGGGCTGGCAGTTCACACATCCGGGTCGCGGGCTTGGACACCGGACGAGGTGTCCCTGGCGGAAGAAGTAGCCGAGCGCACTTGGGCAGCAGTCGAACGCGCCCGCGCTGAAGCCGCCTTGCGCGACAGTGAAAACCGCTTTCGTATGGCGATCGAATCTGCCCAATTAGGCACCTGGGACTGGAATCTCATCACCAACCAATTGATTTGGGATGAGGGTTGCAAAGCCATGCATGGTTTACCACCAGAAGCCGAGAGCAGCATTGAGGTCTTTTTTGCCGGACTGTACCCTGACGATCGCGAACGACTAGAACAGTTGGTGCAAAGGACTTTGAACCCAAAAAGCAACGGCAAGTATGACGTAGAATATCGCACGATCGGGATTCAGGATGGGGTTGAACGGTGGATTGCAGCCAGAGGACAGGCTTACTTTGATGCTGCCGACAATCCCCAACGCTTTGTCGGTACTGTACTCAATATCACTGAGCAAAAACGCATTGAGGCAGAACGAGAACAACTCCTTGTCCGCGAACAAGCCGCAAGAGAAGCAGCCGATCGTGCCAATCGGATCAAAGATGAGTTTTTAGCGGTGCTGTCTCATGAATTGCGATCGCCTCTCAACCCGATCTTGGGCTGGACGCAGTTACTACAAAACGGCAAACTGAGCGAAGCCCAAAGAGCCGAAGCCTTAAAAATTATCGAGCGCAATGCCAATTTACAGACGCGACTCATCGAAGACTTGCTCGACATCTCCCGCATCATGCAGGGCAAACTCACCTTAACAGCGGCTCCGGTCAGTTTGACCTTTGTGATTTATGCTGCCGTTGAAACAGTGCGTTTGGCAGCAGAAGCAAAAAATATTGCGATCGCTCTCGATCTTGACACTGAGATCGCTCCGATTTCTGGCGATGCAGCTCGCTTGCAACAAGTGATGTGGAATTTGCTTACCAATGCGGTTAAGTTCACACCCAACAACGGACAAGTAGCTGTTGAACTGCGGCAACTCGACGGGCTAGCTCAGATTCAGGTAATTGATACTGGCAAGGGCATCAATCCACAGTTTTTGCCTCATGTATTTGAATATTTTCGCCAAGAAGACGGCTCAACGACACGCAAATTTGGCGGGTTGGGATTGGGGCTAGCGATCGTGCGGCAAATTGTCGAAATGCATGGGGGCAGGGTGACAGCAGAAAGTCAGGGTGAAAATCAAGGCGCAACCTTCATCATCCAATTGCCCCTCATGCAGCAGGCAAGAGCAAAGCTCAACGCATCCGAGCCAATCCACACTCAGACAGAAGCAAAAGTGCCTTTAGACGGCGTTCAAATTTTGCTGGTGGATGATGAGGCAGATACTCGCGAGTTTCAAGCACTTGTGCTGTCACAAAGCGGTGCAAATGTAACAGCCGTCGCTTCTGCCTTAGAAGCTTTGCAAGCTCTAGAGCAATTCACTCCTGACGTGCTGGTGAGTGACATAGGTATGGCTGAGATGGACGGCTATATGCTGATGCAGCGGATTCGATCTCGCCCACCGAATCAAGGAGGAACCATTCGGGCGATCGCACTGACTGCTTATGCCGCAGAAATTGACCAACAAAGAGCATTTCAGGTAGGATTTCAAACTCACATTACAAAACCTGTAGAGCCACAGAAGTTAGTGAAGGCGATAGTTAGTTTAGTCTCGTAGGGTAGGCAATGCCCACCCGACAAAGTTGCTAAAATTTCACATCTAAAGCACGTACTAAAAAAGCCCATTTGTCTGCGGCTTCTTCGATAATTTTAGCCGTGGGTTTACCCGCACCATGTCCGGCTTTAGTCTCAATTCTAATTAGCGTTGGCGCCTCACCGGTGTGAGCCTCTTGCAAAGCAGCGGCAAATTTGAAACTATGAGCAGGGACAACGCGATCGTCATGATCGGCTGTGGTAATTAAGGTTGCTGGGTAAGCTGTATTTGGTTTGATGTTATGTAATGGCGAATAAGCATATAGCGCCGGAAACTCTTCTGGATTATCCGCTGAACCATATTCGGAAGTCCAAGCCCAACCGATGGTAAATTTGTGGAACCGCAACATATCCAAGACGCCGACGGCGGGTATTGCTGCACCAAACAAATCGGGACGTTGCGTTATACAAGCACCCACTAATAAACCGCCGTTACTACCACCTGCGATCGCTAGCTTCTCAGTTTTAGTATACTTGTTAGCAATCAACCACTCAGCAGCCCCAATAAAGTCATCAAAGACATTCTGCTTTTTATCCTTTATTCCTGCTTGATGCCATTCTTCACCGTATTCTCCACCACCGCGTATATTAGGCATAGCATAGACACCACCCATCTCCATCCACACCAACAGACTCACAGAAAAGCCAGGTGTCATTGAAGCATTAAAACCACCATAAGCATAGAGATAAGTAGGGTTATTTCCATCTAATTTAATGCCCTTTTTATGGGTAATAAACATTGGTACTCTAGTACCATCTTTGCTGTGATAAAAGACCTGTTTTGTCTCGTACTCATCAGGATTAAAATCTACCTGTGGTTGACGGAAAAGCTCACTTTTTCCTGTCACCATGTCGTAGCGATAAATAGTACCTGGTATGGTAAAGCTGGTAAAACTATAAAAAGTTTCAGTATCATAACGCTTACCCCCAAAGCCACCTGCTGAACCAAGCCCAGGTAGTTCTATCTCTCGACTAAACGCACCTTTGAGGTCAAAAATTTTGATTTGGCTGTGAGCATCTTTGAGGTAATCGGCAACGAACTGATTATTAAGTATACCGACACTTTCCAAAGTTTCTGCTGATTGGGGAATGATTTCTTGCCAATTTTCTAGTGCAGGGTTTTTCGTGTCAATCGCAATAACTCTTCCCCGTGGTGCATTTAAATCTGTGCGAAAGTAAAAGATGCTATCATCATTGTCAATAAAGCTATAATCTGCCTCAAATTGGTTAATTAGTTCTACGACTTCCGCATTAGGGTTAGTTAAATCTTTGGAAAAAACCAAATTTTTAGAGTCAGTACCTAGCCAAATTGAAATTATTAGATAGCGTCCATCTTCAGTAACGCCACCACTAAAACCCCATTCCTTTTGGTCAGGACGATGATAAATTAAAATGTCTTCTGATTGGGGTTTACCTAGTTGATGATAGTAGAGTTTTTGATAATAGTTGACATCTTCTAATCGAGTTTTTTCATTTGGCTCATCGTAGCGACTGTAGAAAAAACCTTGATTATCGTGTGTCCAAGATGCGCCAGAGAATTTAATCCACTTCAGGTGGTCTTGGAGGTCTTCACCAGTTGCAACATTGCGTATTTTCCACTCTTGCCAATCAGAACCAGAGGAGGATAAACCATAAGCTAAAAGCTTACCATCCTCGCTAATCGACAATCCCGAAAGAGCAACAGTGCCATCTTCAGAGAGTTTATTGGGATCGAGTAAAACTTTGGGTTGGTCGTCGAGAGTTTTCAAGGTGTAAAGGACACTTTGATTTTGCAGTCCGTCATTTTTGAAATAAAAGTAACGTTCGCCTTCTTTAAAAGGAATACCGTATTTTTCATAATCCCAAAGTTTGGTGAGGCGCTGTTTAATTTTTTCCCTAGCAGGAATTTCACTCAGATAGCCAAAAGTAACTTGATTTTGTGCCTCAATCCAAGTTCTTGTTTCTTCGGAGTCAGGATCTTCTAACCAACGATAAGGGTCTGTGACTAAAGTACCGTGGTAATTATCAGCTTGATTGCTCTTATGGCTGGTTGGGTAAGTGAGAGATTTTTCAGAAGAAGGCATAGTCTTAGGTCAAAGTGCTTCTTTACATACTACAAAGATAGACCCAAGACTTGGGGTATACACTCTAATTGTTCTCAAAAAGAAAGCCCCGGCTTTTGACGGGGCAATACGTGCTATTTTTGCTTATAGAACAATTGTACTATTAAAAAATAGTATTAGCTTTAATCGAGGTAGAAGCGTGTGAGTTTTCCTTAAAATCGAAGTCTTTTGGTTGATTTAGTTAACGAGTTTCTCTCCTTTTAGCATCCGCGCTGCGGCTTCAAGTAGAGCTTCTTCGAGATAGGGCTTGGTAAAGTAGCCACTAGCACCGAGTTGAGCGGCAATTTGTCTGTGCTTGTCTGCACCGCGCGAGGTGAGCATTGCGATCGGTAAGTGGTTAAGGTTAGAGTCCTTCTGGATGCGAGAGAGTAATTCCAGTCCATCGCAACGGGGCATTTCAATATCGCAAAATACGATATCGCAAGGCAGACCAGAGCGGAGTTTATCCCAAGCTTCCTGACCGTCACGTGCCTGTTCTACGCGATAACCTGCTTTGTTAAATGTCAGGGATAGTAATTCTCGGACTGTGATTGAGTCATCAACAATCAACACTGTCGGGTCAATCTTCGCGGGAGAAGTATCTGGGGGAGTGAGTTTTTGTTGCCAAGAATTGCCACCAGCTTGTGTAGAAATCCGTCCCTGGAAGATGTCAATTATTTCTAGCACGTCAGCAATGGGCATAATTCGACCATCACCCAGAACAGTAGCACCAGCAACACCAATGGGTTTAGGTGCTGGCCCTTCAAATTGCTTAATTACAATTTCTTGTTCGCTTAACACCAGGTCAATCTGTAGAGCAATCAGGGTATTTGCCGATCGCACCACAACCACAGAAACCATATCATCATCTCTGGTGCCGCCATAGACATTACCGCGACTGATTTGGCGATTGAAGGTTAAAAGTTCCTTCAGAGGTCGGAATGGTAGCACCGTATCGCGCCAGGAAATAAATGATTGCCCATTGGCATCGTGCTGAATATTTTTGACTGGAATATCTAGCGTATCTTCTACACCATCCATCGGGAAGGCGATCCTGGAGCGATCGGAGACGCAGCAGAGAGCTTTACAAATACTCAGAGTCAGTGGTAAACGAATGGTGAAGGTGGTTCCCTTGCCGATCGCAGAATCGGTGTTAACTGTTCCCCGAATTTCGCTAATCTCGGAGCGCACCACGTCCATACCCACACCACGACCAGAAATTTCATCGGCTTGGTCTTTAATCGTAAAACCAGACTGGAACAGTAGATCGTAGACTTCCAGACGAGACATGGCTTTTGCCTGCGCTTCTGTAATCATGCCAATCTTCACAGCCTTAGCCTTAACCCTTGCCGAATCGATACCTGCGCCATCATCGCCTACAGATATGATCGTTTGGTTGCCTTGGTGGAAGGCACGAATAGTAATGATTCCTACAGGTGGTTTACCAGCAGCTTGCCTCTCTTCTGGCGTTTCAATACCGTGAGCGATCGCATTATTCAGCATGTGAGTTAACGGATCAGTCAGATGATCCAAAATCATCTTGTCAATTAAGGTATCGCCACCTTCGATCAGCAACTCTACTTGTTTGCCACACTTAATGGCATTGTCGCGCACTCCTCGCCGCCAGCGATCGATAGTTTGAGCAAAAGGAACCATTCGCGCTCTAGTTAATCCCTCTTGTAGCTGGGTAGTTACTTGGCGGAACTGCCTGGCGACTCGTTCGGTTTCTTCGGTAACAAAATCAATGTCACTAGCCGACTCACGCACTCGTACAATGCGCTCAATCATCTGCTGTGAGAGTGTGTGGAAGGGAGTAAAACGATCCATTTCTAGCTCGCTAAAACCCCGATCTGCATTGGAATCAGGGGCTTGGAAGCCGTCGGGGTCTTTCTTTTTGCGTCCAGCTAACAGAGATGCTTCCAGTAGCGATCGCTCATACAACTCCTGCATCCTTGCGCCTACATCTGAGAGTTGTTGTACCTGAATCAGCAAGTTATCTAATGACTGTCGCAGTCGTTCATGATCCTGCTCTAAGGTATTGCGGTTTACCACCAACTCCCCAACTAAATTACTCATATCGTCCAGTTGCTTAACTGGAACCTTCATCGTTTCTTCAAATCTCGCAGCCCGACGAGTAGAGGGACGGTTAGCTTGGCTGGTGTTCGATTTTACTACAGTAGAATGGGATATTGTTTGATTCGCTTCTGCCAGCAATTTCTCTAAGTCACCAAATTCATCTTTGATGGCTGGTGATGGAATAGCATTTTTAGCTGAGACTGGTTGAGTGTTGAAAGGCTGGCGTTGGCGTAGCCCGTCATAGACATCGTTGTTATTCTCTGTACTTAGTAAGTCTTCCAGGGCAGCAAAATCTACTTCTGGTATCTTCTTAGCTTTGGGAATGGGTGCTACTTCCTCCCCTAATAATGCTGCCAAGTCTGCAAATTCATCTTCTTGAGTAACTATTTCAGTGGTTTCTGTAAACAATAAATTATTTTCAACAACTGTATTTTCTGTTAATTCAAAGGTAGTTTCTAAATTATTATTTTCCTCGGTCTCTAAAACTTCTAGGCTTGTCTGGGCTGAATCTGAACTTTCCCCAAAACTGATAGTTTCTGATAGCTCATCCACAGTATTCTCTGTGGTTTCCATCTGAATATAAGTCAATTCATTTGTAGCGACATCCTCAGAGTCGAACAAATCACCTAGCTGTGCTTGGAATGATGCTGAATCTGAATTTTCCTCAAAACTGACGGTTTCTGATAGTTCATCCACAGTATTATCGGTGGTGTCCATCTGAATATAAGTCAATTCATTTGTACCGACATCTTCAAACAGCAGTTGGGGATTTTCATCGAAAGAACCAAACAATTCACTTGGCTGTGTTTCGGGTGATGCTGAATCTGAAGTTTCCCCAAAACCGATAGTTTCTGATAGTTCATCCACAGTATTCTCTGTGGAGTCTATCTGAATATAGGTCAATTCATTTGTAACTACATCCTCGGAGTCGAACAAATCACCTAGCTGTGTTTCGGGTGATGCTGAATCTGAAGTTTCCCCAAAACTGATAGTTTCTGATAGTTCATCCACAGTATTCTCTGTGGTTTCCATCTGAATATAGGTTAATTCATTTGTGGCTACATCTTCAAACAGCAGTTGGGGATTTTCATCGAAAGAGTCAAACAATTCACTTGGCTGTGTTTCGGGTGATGCTGAATCTGAAGTTTCCCCAAAACCGATAGTTTCTGATAGTTCATCCACAGTATTCTCTGTGGAGTCTATCTGAATATAGGTCAATTCACTTGTGGCTACATCCTCGGACTCGAACAAATCATCTAGCTGTGCTTGGGATAATACTGAATCTGAATTTTCCCCAAAACTGATAGTTTCTGATAGTTCATCCACAATATTCTCTGTGGGGTCTATCTGAATATAGGTCAATTCATTGGTGGCTACATCTTCAAACAACAGTTGGGGGTTTTCATCAAAAGAGCTAAACAAATCATCTGGCTGTGCTTCGGGTAATGCTGAATCTGAATTTTCCCCAAAACTGATAGTTTCTGATAGTTCATCCACAGTATTCTCTGTGGGGTCTATCTGAATATAGGTCAATTCATTTGTAGCGACATCTTCAAACAACAGTTGTGGATTCTCATCGAAAGATCCTAATGAATTAACTTCCAGATCAGCAGCAGATATTTCTGGCGTCTGATTAGCGAATTCTGGAACAAAATCTAAAGATTCTGGTTGTTGCGGTCTGAGAATTTCTTCCCCAGGATGCTGTGCGAACAAAAGCGTCTCAGGCGTAGAATTATCGTTGATTACAGGAGAAATAGTTGAGCTACTTGATGTTAATTCATCAAATAAATTATCTCCAGAATCTGATGATATTAAATCTAGCTGTTCTTGATGCTGGAAATTAATATCAAAATCTTCTTCTATATCAAAACTGGCTATAGGAGAAGATATGGATTGCTGATTATCAGCAAAAATGTCATCAGCCGCCGCAGTAAACAAACTTTCATCTAACGCCCTTTCCACATTCTGCTCAATTAAGGAATCGAATTCGTCCTTTTCTTCTGTGGTTTCCTGGTTCCAGAAGTTGCTCAAATCATTTTCTGATTGAGAAAACTCAGGTTCTGTTACTGGAGGCGTATTAAATAAATCATTGATTTCTGGTTCACTTGTCGATAGTTGTGGCTGTTCTTCCATTTCAGCAAACAGGTTGTCCAAAGACAAGTCTCTTGGCTGGGGTAATTCTATGTAGTCACTAGGGGTAATTTCTTCTACCCAATTTGCATTTTTAGTTTCTAAGAATAAGTTATCAAAATTATTTTGTTGGTTGGTAGATAGTTCTACACTGGCGAACGGCTCAGTTTCTGGTTGAGTAACTTCGCCTGTTGGCAATAGTTCATCATCATCTAACTCCAGTGTCAAGAAATCTTCGACTACACTATTTTGGATAATCTCGCTATTAGTCTGGTTTGTATCACTAGAAATATCAATAAATTCTTGTAATATTTCGGAAGAAGATGAGTCTAAATTTATATCAAATTCGTTAATATCGCTCAACTCTAAAGGCGTCGCAGACGTTTGTTGATTTTGCGGTTTTGAATTATCTTTTTCTAGGAAATGATCGCCAAATAACAAGGATAAATCTTCTGTTGTAGCGGTGGTTGTTGGGTGTAGTGCGTTGCTTATATCCTCATTAAAGGAGAGTAAGTCAGATAAATCGTTATGAGCGTCTTCAGCCTCAGTGCTGCTCAAATCAATTCCAAAGTCATCGGTAGTAACAATATCTAAGGTTTCTTCTTGATGCCAGCTTTCATCTAGTTCGGGAGTCTCACCGTCAAATAAATCGGCAAGGGTATTTAACTCAGCTATTCCTACCTCTGGCCCATTGGGATCGAGATTGTTACTGATTGGATGTGCTTCGTCATGTGTGGTGAAAGTAAGACTAGTGTTTCTACTTTCATTTAGTGGTGTTCCTTGTAACTGAAGGGAGGAGCGTTCGTCAGAGAAATTGGCGTAGCTATGTTCTTCAGTTGTCTGGGCTAACACCTTGGTGTCACCAGATAGAATTGACTCTGATTCTGTCAAAACCGGAGATTGTTCTTCAAATAAATCAGGGGTAATTTCTAATAACTCAATTTCTGCAAAGCTTAAAAGTGCTTCTAGTTGCTGACTAATTGCAATTTCCGCTTCTCTACCTTGCAGAACTAATTCTTGAGCTTGTTTGATTTCGGTAATGACAATTTTAGCTAAAGTCAGATAAGTATTTTCGGGATTGCCGATCGCACTGGCTGCTGCTTGACACAAACCACACCAATTGGGCAAATTCCAAGTTTCACCAAGTTTGACTAACTGGTGACAGCATTGCTGGAGGTTTTGCCGAGTTGAAGGTGTTGTAGTTTGCTTAAATAATTGCAACATTTCCCGCAGTGTTTGCAGCACTTGGGCTTGAAACTCGCTCCAGTTATTATTTTCTTTAGCGGTGACTGGCGATAGCGCAGCGTTAGCGAGTCCGCGTGCCTCTTGGGGTGCTACCGAGTCTGGAGATTCCTGATGGGTGTACTCTGTCAGATCGGGAATATCTCGCCGCATGAAAATTTCTGTAAGTGTGGAGACATTCTCTATAGAAGTTGTGAGTTCTGTTGCGTCAGAACTGCTGGCTACTCCACTCTTTGCTTGTTCTACAAGTAGTTCCAGATGCTGATACAGCCATTGAAAGACTGGCTCAGTTTCTGACATCAAAGTATTAGCTGCATCTTCAGAAAGGCCATAAGGGCCACTCAAATGCTCTAAAAGCGATTTTAGGGTGTCAGAGACACCAAGAAATAAAGACTCTAACTTTTGGTCAATCTGAACCGGATTATCTTTGAGAATTTTGAAACAATCTTCCAGACGGTGGGAGGTATGCTGGATGCTAGTCAATCCAAGCATCGCCGCTCCTCCTTTGATGGAGTGAGCCGCCCGGAAGACCTCACTGATCATTTCCGGGTCGTTTAGAGTGCCCTCTAAATTCAGCAAGCCCTGCTCAATGGTATTCAGGTGATCCCTGGCTTCTTCGATAAAGTAACCCAAAATCCGCTGTTGTTGTTCCGGCAGCATAGCAAAAGTTATGAGTTATGAGTTATGAGTTATGAGTTATGAATTATGAGTTATGAGTTATGAGATGTGAGTTGTGATTTTTATTTCTAACTCCTCACTCCTAACTCCTAACTTTGTTATCTGGTTTCCATAGTTTCCACTCGGAAACGTTCAACGGAGGCGATCAAGTCACGAGATACACCTACTAAGTGTTGTAGGGCACCTGAAACTCGCTGTGCTTCTTGGGAAGTTTCTTGGGCGGTCAGTTCCACTGATTGCATTACATGAGCAACGGCGCGGGAGGTTTCCGTTTGTTCCACAGTGTCGCTAGTAATAGAGCGCACAAGAATATCGATGCGATTCGCCACTTGAATAATGTTTTCGAGCGATCGCTTGGCATCTTCTGCCAATTTTGTCCCTTTAATTACTTGTTGTGTGCCTTCTTCCATCGCGGTCATTACAGAACCTGTTTCGCTTTGGATTTGCATCACAATTTGTTCAATTTCCTTTAGGGATTTAGCAGATTTATCTGCTAGCTGGCGCACTTCATCTGCAACGATCGCAAACCCGCGTCCCGCTTCTCCCGCTCTTGCCGCCTCAATACTAGCATTGAGTGCTAACAAGTTTGTTCTCGAAGCAATTTGAGAAATCAACGCCACAATTTTAGAAATTTCTTGGGAAGATTCCGCCAGGCGCTTCACTTTGCGAGTGGTTTCGGCAACGGTTTCTCGAATTTCTAAAATCCCCGCCACGGTATTTTCTACTGCTTCGCCACCTTTCAAGGCGATCGTACTAGCATCACGAGCAACGGTTTCAGCTTCCCGCGCCGCCTCTGCTACCCGCTGAATCGAGTCGGTCATCACCTGTACAGAATTCAGCGTTACTGCCAACTCTTCTGCTTGCCGCAAAGCATCACTAGATAAGGCTCTGGCAAAGGTTTCGGAGTTGGTTGCACCTTTTGTTACATCCTTCGCCGCCACTTTTACCTGTTGGACAATATCCCGCAGGTTTTGAATTGTTAGGTTAAAGGCGTCAGCTACGGCTCCCAGTACGTCAGCTGTCACTTCCGCTTGGACTGTTAAATCGCCTCTAGCAGCTCCTTCCACATCATCCAAAAGGCGGATCACCTGACGTTGCAGGTTTTCTTTGGCTTCCTCTTGTTCATCGGCTTTGCGTTGGGCTTCACTTGTGGTTGTGAAAATTACCCGCGCCATTTCATTAAAGCCAGTGGATAAATGCCCCAATTCATCTTCGGAATATACTGTAGCTTGAGCATTCAGATTTCCTTGACGTACAGCCTCAAACTGGGCTTGGAGGTCATCAGTTGTGCGCCGAATTTGTTTAAGCGCCAGATTCCCCATGAAGCCTGCGGTAGCAAAACCTGCAATTCCAGCGGCTAGTGACATTGCCCAACCGGTGTTTCGTACTGATTCTCGTTGTTGGGGTGGCGAAAATGTGGTGGCGACAAAGCTAACTGTAGCTACAACCAGCGCTGAGACAATGCCCACACTTCCAGCAATTAGCCATTGTTTCCGTTCAATGGAAGCATTTTCTAATGGTGCTAACCATCCTTGCTCAATGCTGACGTTGGGTTCTAGTTTGGAGATATCTGTTTGGCTAAAGACTGGAACGGCTTCATGGGAACCAGTCATTGAGAAAAGTTCTTCTTCGCGATCGGCTGAATTACTTGCAAAAGCCTCTGCTACTTTAGGGCGTCCAGTGTCACTAGTTTCTGATGGAGCAGAATGCATTGCGACATTACCGAAGTTAGAATCTCCTTCGATCAGGTCAAACCCTGGAATATTGCCTAAATCATCAAATTCCTCAAAGTCATCTAAAAACTCGATATTGCTCTTAGAATTTTCTCCATTTAGTATATTACTTGAGTCTTCATAAGAGTTTAAACTCTCTGAGCCAAAGGCAGACTCAAATGCTTCCATATCAAAATTTTCATCGTCATCGAAGCTATTTTTTCCGATGAATTCACCTGATTTAAATTGCTTTTCCTTCTGAGGTAAATTACTATTAAAAGATGATGTATTATCAGGTAAATTCGGCTGAAATGCTGATTCCAGCTCTACTTGTTTTGGTGTTAACCAACTATGGGATTCGGTTTCAGACAAGTTATTTTGACTGCCATTTTCCAAGTTATTTGTTGTTGGCGAATCATTTCTTAGTTCTTCTGAAACAATCAGTAAAGTTTCGTCTCCAAAACTAGATTTTTTATATTCTAAATTTCCCATAGTCTGATCTGGAGACTTTGGCTCACTCAACAAATCAGGGAAATTATTCTCGTTATTACCAGTTTGTGAGTTAGAAGATGAAGAGTTATTATTGTCAATAGTTGAATTTCCGTAAGGAGAATTTATCCCATTATCTGAGAATTGACTATTTGCTAATGATTCTTCGGAAATATCTTCTGAGATACTTTCCTGCCAAAAAGCAGGCAACTCTAATTCTGTGTTCTCCTCCCATTTTTTATTTGACTCTTCTTCCTGTGATTCTTCATTCATGGCAAAAGGGTCATCACCAAAAGCTATAGAAGAATCTGAGATTTTTTCTGTTCCAATACTATCTTCCGTGGGCAGATCGAATGGACTTTTTGAAGATATATCTTCAACGCCATTCATACTTTCTTGATGCTCTCCAAAAAAGTTCAAATCAAGGTTCTCGCTGTCAAACTCCTGATTAGCACTTAAATCTTCTAATTCTGATTCGTTATATGCCAGTGGATCGGATATCTCTGAAGAGTTTATTTCCTCTTGACTTTCTGATGGATCGATCTGCCCACTAAATGACTCTAAATATTGATTGATATTGTCAATTCCATTCTTGGCAAAACCAATAATTTCTCGATCGTTAGTCAAGCCTAACACCTGTTGATATTCTTCTTTTGCTACATCATAGTGCTGTAAAACATAGTAGATGTGACCCCTCAACAAATGGGTATTGGGGTCATCTGGTAAATTTTGCACCACTTGGTCAACTAAAGTGGCCGCAACCTCATAATTTCTTTGAACATAGGCGGTCATCGCCTGTTGATATGTTGGCTCGTAATTATCAATACTTGCTGCCATTTCCTCCTCCAATTTCATCCTGCCCACCTAGCACTTCGTACAATTGCCATTTGATCGAGCAGTCGTAGACACTGGTTGCTTTTAGCACCTAATGACCACTCTCCACGTAAAAAGGGAGCCATAGTATCTGGAACACTAGTTGGTGGCATCAGATTCTGGACATCCAACCAGTCCATACCACCGATTTCCTCTACTGCTAAACCCACTATTGTGTCTTGCTCTTCAATGGCAATCACCGAAATTTCAGCTCTATCCGTGTTTAATGCACCTGCTTCCCCCAGAAATTGACCCAAATCGGCCACCCAAATAACTCGACCTCGTAAATTTAGAGTACCCAAAAGTAAAGGAGAAGCATTAGGAATCGGGGTGATTCTATCAGGACTTAGTTCAATTACCTCTCGGATGCCAGTTGCTTGTAGTGCAAACTCCTGATGCGAGGGAATGTAAAACCTCAAATGTAACTCACCTTCAGGACTTTCTACTTGTAATTCTGGTCGAAAGTGGTCTTGACCGCCGCCACTTAAAAAGTCCGGTTTGCTGACCATGTTGTTTTTATCCTTATCCTCGCAGCAGTTGTTTGACTGTTCCTACCAACTCGGTTGGTTGAAATGGTTTGGCTATGTAAGCGTCTGCACCCTGCTTCATGCCCCAATAGCGATCGAATTCTTCGCCTTTGGAAGAACACATAACCACTGGGACATTTTGGGTTTTTGGATCGGATTTTAACCGCCGACAAACTTCGTAGCCGTTCATTCGGGGCATGACAATATCTAATACCACTAAATCTGGAGGTGCTATTTGAATTGCCTCTAATGCTTCTAATCCATCACTAGCATGGGTAACTGTTAGGCCAGTTGCTTTCAGGAGGTCTGTAATCATCTCCCTTTGCGCTATACTGTCTTCCACAATCAGAACTGTGCTCATAATTGTCTATTTACCTCCTGATTTAGACGTTCCTAATTGGAACATTCCCTGATTCCTCCGCAAGTATTAACTGTATAAATTAATTTTATGCCTTCACTATTTTCCCGGAGATTGACGTTTCACTCAGTTAACTGACTCTGTGATAACATCTTTTAACTCATCTTTTAGTAGATCAACAAATCTTTGATCTCTTTATATGCCCCATAGGTGAGAGAGATGAGGGAAAAATAATTAATGCCCCATACCCAATTTTCATGGGTTGTTGATATATTTTTCTACGAGCATAAGTAACTCAGTATCTGTAAACGGCTTTGTCAAATAATCTGTTGCCCCGACCATCCTAGCTTTGACTCGATCCATAAACCCATCTTTCCCAGTAAGCATGATAATCGGCGTGAGCCGAAATGCTGTTGAATGTCGCAGCATGGCACAAACCTCGTATCCTTCCAATTCCGACATGGCAATGTCGCATAAAATTAAATCCGGTTTGAGTTGAAAAACCAGACTCAGTGCTTCTAAGGGATTGGTAAGAGCGATCGCTTCATAACCTTGTGGTTGTAAGATGGAATTTATAGTCTCACCGATGGCGATCGCATCGTCAATACATACTATCCGCCCCATCGGTTTTTCTTTCAATTCCCAGCTATCCGTGTATGTATCTGGGTAATTAGTCTCTGAATATACTAGTTGTAGCCAACTTTGTTGCACATAAGGATATATTGCCTTAGCTACTGTCAAAATATCTCGGTTGAGATGGCGAGCTAGTTGTCGCAAGGATGTTTTACCATCAGCCCAATGTTGTAGCTTATTCACGGTTGCTTCTGGTAAAGAAGATTGTAGCTGAACTTTGTCAGATAGCACTGGCAATTGCTCTGGAGACTGAATGTGTGGATAGAGTTGCTTCCACTCTTGCAGCTGCTTGGTGATTTTTGTCACCAATGGAGCAATCTCATAAGTGTTTAATTGCGGGGCAAGTGCTGCACCCTGATGGAAAATGAAGTTACCTTGGCGTAAACTCAGCAGGTCAAAGAGAGTTTCATGGACTAAACCGTAAATGATACTAGCGGCTATCTTTGGGTTAATGATATTCCGCTCCAAGAGTGCCCAAAGATAGGCATACTCTGGCGCGTCGGTTGGTGGTAGGGTGGCAATTTGTTTGTCGGTGAGTCGCATCTCAACGCGATAATGACGTAAATAATCGCTAATTCTGGATAAACTACTCTCGCCTTCTTGGCAATAGATAATTTGGCCATTAAGGAAAAAAACGAACCAAGACTGTTGTTTAGAGCGATAAATGTTTGCTCCATCTCCACCCAGTTTATTGTTATGGTGAGAGCTATAAGCTTCCACCCATAGTTGCCCAGTTCGCTGTCCCAATTCAATCAATTGCAGGATACTGCAAATATCAATTTCATTTAAATTTCCCTGCATTTAGCTAAAAAGTACTCCTTAAGTATTGCTGAATTCTGAATCGTGAATTATGACTTATTCTTTAAGTATTGATTATGGAGTATTGAAAAGATTTTTACTCTATTCTGATTGTCATAGGGAATACATTAAGCTATAAACCTTTATTTTTCGTAATACACTTTGACAAAGCTAGTGTTAACACGGAAGTCATCACCACTGTCATCAGTACAAAATATAAAGGCGCGACCAGATCGCTTCTATAAGTATCAAGACGTAACATCTTGCGTCTATAGTTTTGTCTGTCTTGTTTTTCTAAACCTTGGTTCAGTGAGACAAGTTAACAGAATTATTTAAGGTATATCTCAAAACACGAACTTTAAGTGCATCAATAAAGGACTAACGGTGTGCTGTATTTAGCAGAAGTACAAAAACAGAAAGGTGGTTTACTCAGTGGCGGTGGCAAAACCGAACTGAAACTGCTAGCTTGTCAGCGAACTGACCAGAATTGGAGTACTGTGTCGGAAGAGGTGATTGCCGCTGAGGACGCAAGCAAATTAAATGATGGTGCTTTGGTATTGGTTGAACTGAATCCGAATCGTCAAGTGCAGCGGATTCAAGAAGCAGGACGTCCACTCGTCAACATTTTGCAGAATTTTTCCCGCCAGTTGGAGAAATTTAAGCTCAAGGAAGATGAGATCGATCAGTGGAAACAGTCACTCACATTTCAGGCGCAAGAGTTGAATCGCCGTGAAATGGACATGGAGGTACGAGCAGAACAGTTGCAGCAATTGGAGGATGAGGTACAACATCTAGAGGAGCAAAAACAGGAAGTTGACACCTCCCGCCAGGAAATTGAACGATTACAAGGAGAAATTGAGCGCAACCGCCAAGAGTTGGAAGGCGCTTGGGAGCATTTACGGGGTGAGCAGCGTCGCCTGGAAGAACGCCAAGCGGATTTTCAACAAGGGACGGTTTTGGATGAGGAGCAAAGTCGAGTAATGAGTGAGTTACTCGATCGCTTGTCTAGTCGTGTTACTCCTACGGAAAAAGTTAGAGAACACCTGCATCTAGCCTTTGAATTGGTCGAAAAGCAGCAAGCGACTCTTACCCCGCATTGGCAAAAACTGGAGGAGCATAAAAATGCGATCGCACAACAGCAAGAAGAAGTTGAGCGTTTATCACAAACTTTTAGCGATCGCCAAAATGCATTGCAACAAGCACAAAATTCTCTAGTTCAGCAAACAGCCCAATTACAAATAAATACAGCAGACCTTACCAGTAAGCAAGAATATGCTCGGCTCGTCAAAGAGCAGTTACGAAATGCCGAAGAGTTATATCAACAGATGCATTCTTTAGCGGCAACATCTGGTGATGTAGTTCTCGGCAAGCAAGCTGATGTGGAGGCTTTGGATAAAATGCCTTTAGAAGAACTACAAAAGATAGTGCAAGACTTGCAGCATAAGTTAGAAATCGATGCTAGCTTTGTTCACGATCAAGAACAAGAACTGAAATATAAACAAGAAGCTATAGAAGAACTCCAAACTAAATTAAATCAAGCATCTGACCATGACCACATCAATTTGGAATTAGAACTAACTGATGAAAAAGACCTTTATCAGATGCTAAATTCCAGTTTGGTGGGGCAACGCCGCAATATGCTACAGCACCAGAAGTTTCTCAAGCAACATCAAGCTGTACTGCTACGGCGGCAAGGACATACTGTTACTGAAGAAGAAGAAAGTAACAACAAAATTAATTTAGAACCGATTCTGTTACAAATTGAAACCCAGCGACAACAATATTCACAGGAAATCCAAAAGCTGGAACGTGAAATTGAACAGATTCGTTCTGGTGTTGAACTCAATCAGGGAATGATTGACAATCAAACTCACGATCTAGATGAAAAGCGCCAAGAACTGAAAGCGATCGAGGAAAATTTGCTATCTTTACGAAGAACAACTGCTGAATTATCTGGTCGAGTGAATCTTTATCAAGAAGCACTACAACCAATTCAAGATTCTCTAGATGGATTACGGCAAAAGCTGCAAGGAATTGCAGAATCTTTGGATCAATTCCAGGAAACTGGTGATTATCAAGTCCAAGCGATCGCTCAATTGCGTCATACTCTCCAGAGTTTAATGCCTCAGCCAGAATTACTAGCGTCTTAATAAGTTAGGAGTGATGAGTTAGGAGTTAGGAATTATGAATTAAAGAAAATTTCTAACTCAAATCTCAACACCCAAAACCGAAAAATCCAAACTTCAAATTCCAAATTTAAAACTCTTAACTCCTAACTTCCAACTCCTAACTATTTAAAACAGATCCAGTCACCTTCTACTTGAGCGATCGCACCACCAGGAAATGGATCGGTTTGCGATCGGTTGGGCGCTATAATTAAAGCCGTTAATTTTTCAATGTGTTCAAAACTGGGCGCATCAGTCAGTATTTGCTGCAATACCTGACGCATCACGCGACGTTGCAACGCCAGTGGTGCTTTCTGTAATACCCGGCGATTTAACCGTAAGGGAAGAACAGTAAGAGAATCTTCTTCATGTCTCACGCCCAATGCCGCACCCCGCAACTGCTGGGCAGCTTTTTCCAAATATTCCACTTCCGCTTGTAAAAGTTCTGCTGTTTGGGCTAAGGCTGATTCTACTTGGGGGTTGAAATTATCTCGCAAATATGGTAGTAATTCTTGGCGAATGCGGTTGCGGGCATATTGCAAATCTTGATTGGTAGAATCTTCCCAAATTGGTAATTTAAATTCTTGACAAAATTGCTCTGTTTGTATTCGAGTAATTTCTAAAAGTGGACGCACTAACATAATGCCCGTAGTTAGGGGGCGTTGCCAAATCAGGGCTTGTAAACCATCAGCACCAGTACCGCGAATTAAATTGTAGAGGAGAGTTTCGGCGCGATCGCTGGCGGTGTGTCCTGTAACTATATATTGATAATTATTTGCCTGTGCGATCGCACTTAAAACTTGATAGCGCCAATCGCGTGCAGCAGCTTCACTATTTATCGGTTTGTTCGCTGTTTCTAAATAAAAGGATATACCCCAAGTTTTCGCTAAATTTTCGACGTGGTTAGCATTAGCTTCAGAGTCAGAACGCCAGCGATGATCGCAGTGAGCAATACCTAAATACCATCCCCATTTGGATTGTAAATCTAAAAGTAATTTTATTAAACACAGAGAATCTTGTCCGCCGGAAACAGCGATTAATAGCCGCTGGTTGCGCTCAAATAAGTGGCGCGCTCGGATGGTGCGATGAATTTTTGCATGTAGGGGAGTCCATACCATTTTATTTTTTCAGCGCACACAGACACAGATAATTTTATATTATATCTGTCTATATCAACTTGGGTATTAGTTTTTACCTTCCTTTAGTTGCTGCCGAAGGTCGTCAAGGGGAGAGTTTTCGTGTTTGATGTCTAATCGATTATCTTCGATTTCAGTTTCATCAGGGCAGAATTCTAGGCGTACTCTAATTTTACCTGTCCGCCATTGTTGACCGGGTATTAAAACACAACATTCAAATCCTTCTCCAAATACTCTTGATCCTGACGATGTAAAGTGTTCTGCCCAAATTTTTTTGATTTCTTTGAATAACTGAAACACTATTTGAGTGCGGGGTAAATTTTCAAATGCTTCTTGATAAAAATGCACAACATCATCAGGATTTAGAGGTTCCCATTCATCATTCATAATCAATTTCCTGTAACTAAATTTATAGTTCCCAAGAGACTGGAATTAATTGTTTGGATTTAACTGACAGCCGCAACTTATTTAACTATCACTGCAAGTTGGGGGAAACTAATGAAGAGTCGTGAGTACAGTTAGCAGTAGCGGAGCGTTGAGTCATTGCTGAGTAGCGATCGTCACCCTGAACATGAAGTAATAGAGATAATTTACTTAAAACAAGTAGTGCTAATTAGAACTTAGTATATATCTCTTACCCAAGAGTAGGGGATATTATACATCATAAATTTCTGTTGTAATTAGTCCTGGGTGGAGCTAGCGTAAAGTGGACAATTTGACAATCTTTAATACTAAAACTACTTGGCGTATAGTCATAATCTGTCCGCACGCAAGAAGAACGCAAGACACTTAATATATGGTTCAGAATCTCGAAAGAACACGCCAGAGTGCAAGGTTTCCAGAAACTGCACCGGCTGCTAATCCCGTATTTTTTAGAACCTATAGCCGCCGTACAAAGGCGGGACTAAGGGAAACATGGGATGAGGTATGCGATCGCACTATACTCGGTTTAGTAGAGTTGGGAAAGTTAACTCAAGAAGAAGCTGCCACACTGGATAAGATGCAGCGCAACTTGAAAGCTATGCCCAGTGGGCGCTGGTTATGGGTTGGTGGTACAAATTGGATAACCAAGCCAAAGAACTTTTCCGGGGCTTATAATTGCACCTCCACCAATCTCGAAGACTGGAGTGCCTTCGGATTAATGATGGATCTGGCAATGATGGGCTGTGTGCGATTCGTTGGCTAGAAACCAAGACCAGTAAGGGTTTTGGAGGATTAGCCGCAAGGTAAACCTACCCAAAAGGTAAGAGCCTTGACAACTTGATAGTCATGTTGGTGACATCGAAATAAATCAAAAGTCAGTACAGTCAAAATCATAGATATATCTAATGGTAAACCTGGAAAGCATAAGAAAAACGATGAAGTCCAACCCCCTAAGTGCAAGGGTGAAAGCACTTTCCCCACGGTAGCGACTAGCCATCAATCCGTGAAGCGGGAATGAACGGTGGTAAGAGGTCAGTCCAGACCTCAATCCCAACTAGCAAGAGAGTACGGTTAGCGAAAGCAAATCTACATCTGAATCATCGCGATCATATAAAACAGCCTAGTGGACTAACAGGCTGTGCCAAAAGGCAAGGGTAGAGTGACCGGAATTGCTACCATCTCGGTCTGCACCACTCGTAACCCCGGTGAACAGTAGAAACCTAAACTCTCAACCAATGACTATCAGGAACGAAGTAACTACATAGTTTCTCTCAGGAAGGTCGATACCTGAGCAGGTGCTAACCGGATGAGCTATGTGGCGAGATTGAGTCAGAAGCTAATGCCTACAGTAATGTGTAGGATATGCTGACGGACTCACGGGAAACAGATACATGTAGGTACAAGTAGCAATGAAGATGACTAAAACGAGTTTCAAGACTACGGTAGTATGGAACCAAATCAACTGGAAGAAAATCCAGCGGATTGTGTTCAAGTTGCAAAAGCGCATACATAAAGCTGCTCAACGTGGGGATGTCAAAGCAATGCGACGACTCCAGAAGACCTTGATGAAATCCTGGTACGCCAAGCTCCTAGCAACGCGACAAGTGACCCAAGACAACCAAGGCAAGAAAACAGCAGGGGTTGACGGAGTAAAATCTCTCGGATATGCCCAACGGCTGGAACTCGCTAACAATCTAGGAACTAACGGGAAAATAAAACCAACCCGTAGAATCTGGATTCCCAAGCGAGGAACAGACGAAAAGCGACCCCTTGGAATTCCCGTAATGGCAGACAGGGCAAATCAGGCATTAGCCAAGATAGCCTTAGAGCCACAATGGGAAGCCAAATTCGAGCCAAATAGCTACGGGTTCAGACCAGGACGGGCAGCACATGATGCTATTGAAGCCATCTACCTAGCAATCCATTGTACAAGTAAGTATGTCTTAGATGCCGACATTTCCAAGTGTTTTGACAATATCGACCATCAGAAGCTACTGAGCAAATTAAACACTTACCCATCCATGAAACGGATGATCCGCAACTGGCTAAAAGCTGGATTTATGGATGGACAAGATATATTCCCAACTGAAGCAGGTACGCCACAAGGGGGGGTCATCTCGCCTCTACTGGCAAATATTGCTCTCCACGGGATGGAAGAGGTCATCAAGGAATATGCAAACACCCTACCCACTCGAAGGGACTACGGGAAAAAGCAGAACCGTCATGCCCTCAGTTTAATTCGCTACGCTGACGATTTCGTGATTATCCACGAAGACATCAATGTAGTATTAGGGGCAAAAACCGCAATTGAAGGTTTCTTAAAAGACATCGGTTTGGAACTCAAGCCAAGCAAGACTAGAATCTGTCACACCTTTGAAGAATATGAAGGGGAACAACCTGGATTTGATTTCTTAGGTTTTAACATCCGGCAATTCCCAGTCAACGATGGGATGAGCGCAAGAGCGCCTAGATCAAGAAAAATTCTTGGATTCCAAACAATCATCCAACCAAGCAAGAAAGCGGTACAACGTCACTACAAGGCGATATCCGATGTCATCGACTCCCACAAGGCAGCACCGCAAAAAGTGCTAATCCAGAAACTCAACCCGATCATCCAAGGATGGGCTAATTATTACTCATCCGTTTGCTCAACAGATGCCTTCAGAGACTTAAATAACATGATTTACGTCAAGCTGACATCATGGGCAAAATACAGACACCCCAACAAAGGTGGCAAGTGGGTAACTGAGAAATACTGGACAAATGTAGGTGGAGATAACTGGGTGTTTGGATATACCAACCCAGACACGAATGAAAGATATATACTGTCAAAGCATACATGGACTAAGATTGTGCGCCACACCAAGGTCAAAGGCGATGCTTCACCATTTAACGGTGATTTCGTCTACTGGGGAATAAGAACTGGAAAAAGCAAAGAGATTCCATCTCTACTGGCAAAAACTCTTCACAAGCAGAAAGGAAAATGTGTTAACTGCGGTCTAACCTTCACAACGGAAGACCAAATTGAACTTGACCACATTTTACCAATCAGCCTGGGCGGAAAAAGAAAGTTCCATAACATTCAAGCATTGCATAGACATTGCCATAACCAAAAGACAGCCAGAGATGGCAGCCTGAGCGGTTCCCATGACAAGGGTATGTTTTCTGAGGAGCCGGATGAGGTGAAAGTCTCATGTCCGGTTCTGGAGACGAGTAGCACTCGCGAGGGTGTTGCTTAGTTTAATGGTACTGGAGCCGTCCTAGAACCACAATTTATTAACCAGTTGCCTGCAATTCGTAATCAACTGAATGTCACTGTAAAAGGTGAAATTGGCAGCACTCCTGTCCAACAGCGACGTGAATATACTGAAACTCATATAGAAGGTAATAACGTCACTATTCACGTTGGAGATAGCCGTGAAGGTTGGGTTGAATCATATCAAGCCTTATTAGAACTCTCTACTGATGAACAATTTTCAGCAGCAGTTGAAGTATTAGTTGATATCAGCGATGTCCGAAAAGCGGGAGAAACTCTCAACGGCTTTGGAGGAGTTGCTAATCCTGTAAAATTGCCCGGACTCTATCAGCGTTGTGCATCTATTCTCAATAAAGCTGTAGGACGACAATTAAATTCAGTTGAATGCTGTCTATTAATCGATCAAGCTGCTGTAACAATTGTTGCAGGTAATATCCGGCGCTGTCTGCCTGAAGATGCTTTAGTTCATACTTCCAAAGGTCTTGTTCCCATTTGCGATGTCCAAGTAGGCGATCTAGTACAAACTCCTTTAGGATTTCGGCGAGTTGTTGATAAATTCGACCAAGGATTTCAAGATGTCTATGAAATTGAAACTAATGCGACTTACCCAAGAGCAACTTTAAACCATAGACAAGCAGTTCTTGCAGATGCTCAAGGGGGAATTACCTGGAAGTCGATTGCAAGTTTAGTTGAAGGCGATCGCCTACAGCACAACACACAAGTTCTACCTGGTACAGTTACCCATCTCCCCCCTGATTTTACTGAATCTCGACCCTCAAACAGTCGCACAGCTAAGTCGTTTATAATTCCCGAATTGACAGCTGAGGTTGCTTGGCTAATTGGGTTAACCCACGGTGACGGCTATATTGCTCTCGGTCGCAATAAGTATGATAAGCCCTATGGCCGGGTTGAATGGGCAATGAACAGCTTAGATACAGAACTAACAACTAGAGTTCAAGCCAAAATAGATGCTGCTTTAGCTTTATTTGGATTGACTGCTACTCATGGGATCATCAAGGGCGAAAACACTGCCAAATCAATCTGCTCATCTATTCGACTAGCTGAGTACTTCCATCGCTATATCAAGCAACCTAATATTCCCCTAGCGATTCCTAGTTTTATTTTGCAGGGTTCAGTAGATATCAGGGCGGCTTACCTAGCTGGATTAATGGACAGTGATGGTGCTGTCAATAACCGACCCCCTCACTTAGTTACCTCAGTCTATCGGTCATTTATTAGACAAGTTAGTGCAGTTTTATCCAGCTTGGGTATTGCTGGCAGAATTAGCATTACCCATCCACAGCAGTCGGGATGGCAAGTTAAGTACAACCTCACAATTCCAGCCCTTAAAGAGCGTTACAACGCCCTGATTGCACCTCACTCACTCAAGCGAGAACTCCGCCAAGGGCTGAAAATGTATGGTTTCACCGTGCCTGGTGCAATCATGCGGGAAGCTTATACCTATAGCGAGATGCGAGATATGGGATTTCAAGGTTCTCGCACTGTTGATGCTAATTATGAACGCTATATCGTTGAGGCTGATATCTCGTTAGATATTCCAGTCAGTGTTAAAGGATTAGGCAGTTACGATCATGTCCACACTTACGATATTGAAGTCGAAGAAGCTCATTGTTTTTATTGTGATGGCTATTTGACACACAATAGTGCTGGCATGAGGCAAGGTTCAAGCGTTGATAGTTTGTTTGCCGATGCCAAAGATAATTTATGGCAGCAAGATGAAAATGGCAACTGGCGAATCGATCCAGAGCGTGATGCACTCAGGATGGCAAACCACACTAGAGTTTTTCACCGCAAGCCCACCTTAGAAGAATGTGTTGGTGCTGTCCGCAAACAATATTACAGTGGCGAGGGAGCGATTCAATGGGCTGGTGAAGCCGTGGCGCGATCGAACATAGATTTGCTACCAACACAAGCTCTGAAAGTTGAATTTTTACAAGCTTATGAACAAGGAACAGCAAAACAGTGGTTAGAAGAACGTTATTCAAATCTTGATGCTAATGAGTTAGAACATCGTTTAGCTCGTTATGGGCTAAATCCGTGTGGTAATTGATTTTGCCTCACGTTAAAAACCTCGCAAAAACGGGGAAAGCTGAGATGCTAATCCCGTGGTAATCAAAGGAAGTAAAAAGCCTTTGACACCGTACAGCGTAGAGAGTGAAACTAGATTACATCCAAAATTGTTGTCTAGAATATAATCTCTCCAAGAGTGCGGGGGCGGATGTGAAAAACACTTTTATTATCTGACGTCACATCTGCAAAAGGTACGCGGAGCTACTGCAAATAATCAAGCAGTAGAACTAGGGGATAAAAAGCCTTTAGGGTAACAAATCTGGAAATCATCGGCTCTAATTTCCACTGTAATTTGTCAGAGGTTCATCTTAATCAAATTGACCCCCATAACTACAAAGAACAAGAGGAGGCTTTCACTGCTGGGGCGCTATCTGTAGCAGCACTTTTAAATCACAAATTCCTGGAACCACGCTATCAATACAGCCGTGAATTAGACCCGATTGTGGGAGTTTCTTTTACAGGTTTATTTGATTTCTTTGTCCATGCTTTTGGTGTTGATTGGCTGCGCTGGTGGGAAGAAGGAAGACCTGCAACTCCCCAAGGATTAGCTTTCAAGCGTGAGGAAGAGAAATACCTCAGTTCTTGGAGAGATATTGTACATCGGGTAGTTTGGGATTATTGCGATCGCCACAATCTCAAGCGCCCAAATCGCTGCACCACAGTCCAACCCAGTGGTACTAAGGCTTTATTAACTAATGCTAGTTCGGGGTGGCATCCTCCCAAAGCCCAAAGATTCATTCGTCGAATCACCTTCGGTAAAAATGACCCAGTAGCCTTAGCTTGTATTGACTATGGTTACAATGTCATTCCCTCTCAATCAGACAAAGATGAACACGGTAATTTGCTTAACGATCCCTTCGATCCACGGGTGAGTGAATGGCTAGTGGAAATCCCTGTTTCTGTAACTTGGGCTGATTTACCAGGAGCTGATGAAATTGATGTTTCTAAGTTTTCAGTCTTAGCCCAATTTGATTTTGTCCTCCAGGTTCAACGTTGGTACGTGACTCACAACACATCAGCTACTTTGGAACTGCGCTCTGATGAAATTGAGCCTTTGGGACAGCGCATTTACGAGACCATTCAGAATGATGAAGGATATATTTCAGCCGCTCTTTTAGCTCGTTTTGACGATTTGCAATCATTCCCACGTTTGCCATTTGAACCAATAAATAAATCAACCTACGATCGCTTAACTCAAGAAGTGAAAGCGCGGCGCAAAACAGATGATTTCTGTGCAGTACTAAGCCGCTACGATTTAGGCGAAATGACAGAGCCTGGCCCTAGTGGTTGTGATTCTGATAAGTGTATGTTTCCCGATCAGCAACCAAGCTCATAAGGCAGAATGACTGGGTATTGGGGACTAGGGGCTAGGAACTGTAAAGCAGATGAGAATAATCAATGCCCAATCCCCAATGCCGTAACACGTTACGATCAATTAAGAAGTAATAATTTTTTACGGCAGTGCCAGGAGTCTTTTTATGTTCATTGATGAATTGTCACCTATATTCAGAGAATTAACTCAACATCCAGTCTCATTTGTGGGTGGGTTTTTCTCTGGTGTGCTTCGGCTTAATCTTGCAGACGATCCCGTTAAAAGTTGGCTGGATAAACAAATCCGCTCAAATAGTTACACCAGTAATACAACGGACGCGCATAACGGCAAAGCCACTGGCCCTCAGCAGATTTCGATTGACTAAAAACTCCAATCATACATATAGGACTTACGCAAAATATCTCTCAAACTCTGATTTCTCCGTGTCCTCTGCGCCTCTGTGGTTCGTTATCCCGTAACTCGTGCGTAAGTCCTAACATAGTTAAATTTACGACAAAATAAGGAGTCAGTGCTGCCGACGCAGCGCTGACTCCTACTTTCTACAATAATTATTTTATTTTTTGGAAGTCATTTACTACTTGATTGGCACCCTGAGCATGAGCGCGCCCACTTGGTCTGGCGTGGGGCCGGGCTTGAAATTGATGTGGCAAAGCGCACACTCCGCCCTAAAGTTGCTGAGGGGGATTGAGCGTCGATAGTACCATTGATTGTTCGTGCGCTGGACGGACGCATATGCCTGTCCCGCCATTGCCAGCGCGTTTGCCTGACGCTCAAAGTTGTCGCTGGGGCGATCGCTTTCCCGAAGTGGGCCAACAGTGCCTACTAACCGCATATCTTTGTTCTGATCGTTAAATATCAGCGAGATGGAATGCTTGCCTTGCTCCACGTTAGCAGCAGTGGTTTCGTTGAACTCCTGCGTCAGTGCTGCGAATAACGTGTTGAACATAAGATCGCTTGTTTCTTGGGCGATCGCAACCTTCTCAGTTGGGGGTGGATAGTCAAAAGCACGGGCAATTCCCGTGAAACTGAACCCGATGATGAGCATCAGCACAAAAATTCCATAGCTGACTAGCTTTTTCAGACGCATTCTATTACTCCTTTGGTTTTGTATTATTCCTGAGTCATACCAATTCTGTGTGAAGATACATATAATAAGACCCCCATGCAGTCTCCCCAATGACTTGGGAAAACTGAGTAACTGGGGGTAAATATATACAACTTCACAAAGAAACGATATCCGCAACTTTGCATCACGGATAGAAACTTTACCCAATAGCAGTAACGGTTAGAGGGCAGAAATGAAAAATTTATTTTCCATTTGCTATGAAAGTATGTTCGCGTAGTATTTCGTATAACCTTATCATATTAAGCAGTGAAAATACTAGTACTATAATGGGTAAATATAAGTACTATATGAATTAACAATGTTTGGGGCTGAATCAATTGTTAAAGTTAGATAAACTTCCACCATTCCCCACCATCCGATTGTGCGATCGCTGGTAATATACTTGCTGTTCGTTTGACTTTGCTAGTAAGCACAAAGCAGTAGTGACGTGGCTAAATTGTTCCGAAAAAAGTAAAAGGTAAAAGTATGGAATTTTCCCAAACCCAGTAACCTTTAACCTTTTCCCAACATCTTGCAAAAGTAACTTTTGCAAGGTGTCTATTGTACTCCTGCAAAGAAGCAAGCTACGTAGAGAGTGTGATGATGAGTTACCAACTACCATTAACTGCGTTGCCAAATTTTAATTGTCTTATCCAAACTGCCGCTGACTAACATTTCACCGGAAGCCGTGAAGGCTAATGCTGTGACTATATTCCCATGACCTGTAAATGTACCCAGCAATTCCCCGGTTTGTAAATGCCACAACTTAATGGTTTGATCGGCACTACCGCTGGCGATAATTTGTCCATCGGGACTTAAAGCGATCGCATATACCCTATCTCTATGTCCTTTAAGGGTATGGAGTAATTCCCCAGTCTCCAATTGCCAAACTTTAATCGTTTGATCCCAGCTACCACTCACCAGCAGTTTACCATCTGCACTGATTGCTAAAGAACAAACGATGTGAGAATGACCCATCAGGGTATGCAGTGGTTGTGCATCTTTTAAACTTTTGATTCCCGTTTGGGGTGAGGTGCGCCAAACTTTGATTTTGCGGTAGCTACCTGTAACGAGAGTTTCGCCGTCTCGACTTAAAACTAAGGAATGAGCAGCTGTATCATCTAAAGAAAGTGCGATCGCAACCTGACGATGCATCAAATCCCAAAATAGAATTTTTCTATCATCTCCGCCTGTCGCTAACATTCTGCCATCTGGGGTAAAAGCAGCACACCGCACCACCCCATTATGTTTGTGCAAAATATCTATCAAGTCTAAAGCGCCTACGTGCCAAAGCTTAATTGTCGAATCTGCACCGCAACTCACTAAAGTCTGTCCATCTGAACTAAAAGCTAGGGAATTCACTTCATCCACCAGCCCAGATATTACCCAAGGATACTCTGATAATGTCTCTATTAATTCACCCTTGCTTAAATCCCAGAGTTTCGTCTCTCCACGACTACCACTTGCCAATATGGGTAAGGCTTTGCCATTGTTGCACCCAGAACTGAAAGCTAGGCAATTAATGCCTCTGGTGTGTCCTTGCAAAGTCTGCCAGCATTCCCAGTCACCGACTATAGCCTTGAGACAATGTTCTGATGGTAGAGTCTGTATTGTATGTGCGATCGCTCTCTCATTAATTACTGGCGACGTGTCTTTTTTACCCATCAGTGATTCTAAATACCAACCCAACCCCCCTGCATATAACAAATTACTCGGAGTGACATACAGTTTTGGTTCGCTAAATTCAAGTTGATTTGTAGGTAAAAAGCCTGCTATTATACTTTGCTTCTCGTAACCTAAATTACCTGTAGATGGATAAAATAAACAGAGAAAAATTAATACTTGGTGATTTTTTAAATCTTCTTGAGTAACCGACCACCTAATTTTGTCTTTCTTAATACCATTAAAACTTTCTCCATCAGCAACGTAAACTTGAACACTTAGCTGAGGATAATCTTTGATTATATAAGGAAATTTACTTTCGCCACCCAAATTTCCCTCATCATCTAAAATCATGTTTTGCAAAGTATCTTGTGACACCTTTTTTACTAACTTGCCCAAGCGTTCAGTTATTACCCTGTCAACAATATGCTCCCGTAAAAGATAATCTTGAGCTTGTTGTTGGAAGTATTTAGGAAAAGGTATCGTCCAGTCAGGAGGCTCAGGATATTCCGGCGGCGTCGGCGGCGGATTTTTGGCGAGAACTTCTGCTTGTTGGCGAGAAAGTTCTTGGAGTCTAGCCAAAGGCTCGCCCCAAAAGGCTATAACTTCAGTGTGACAACCTTTAACTTGACTTTCCAGCAAAGATAAGTCATAAGTTTTAGGTTTTTTCACACGTTGAAGAAAGTCAGTTTGTTGAGCTTTGAGTAAGCTAATCCAATCCATCTGCATTCCTGCGGCAAACTATTGCATACCTACGGTAAGCTATACAAATGCAATTACTCAAGTTTATAACCTTAGTTAATTAAAAATTCAGTAATATTAACAGTCTAATAAAACACAGCCATTGACAAATGTTTCCGTGAAAGAGATAGATGGATAGCACTTAGACATTTCATGAACTGATGCGTTGAAGTATATAGAATTAGATGATATCAGTCAATTCTAACGGAGGTGGATAACGAAATACTGTTTCCCTAGAAACACTTCTAACTGTAAAGGAAAGTTGAATTTGAGACGGATTTTAAAGATTACAGTAACGTTAAGTCAGCAAATAGCTACATAGAAATAACCTAGTAACGATAATTCTAGGAAATATCATCTGAAATCGAGATAAATGGTGAAGATTGGCTAATTTTAACCTTTGCGTTTTGGTTGTCTGGGTGTAGTACTTACATCAGAGGAGTCACCAAAAGTATCCCTTGCTTCGATCTGTTTAATTTTCATTTGCAAGTTCAAGTCATCACTGCTAACAATTGTTTCTAAATTCGCTAATCTTTGTTCTAGCAGTTCTATTTGCTGCTGTTGCAAATAGTTAGTTTTGGATTTTTGTTCATCAGAACGCCAAACCGCAACTGTACCAACAGCTGCGCCACCAATAGCAACTAAAGGAAGAATAGCACCGCTTCTAGTAACGGCTGACAATGGGACGCAAACTCCTAGAATGGCTACTGTAATTACCCAAATTCTAGTGGTAGCAGATAATCTGACATCTTGGTATGGTTCTACATTGGGTTGAGATTTTTTAGCCATGAGTAAATCTATTGAAAAGCTATTTGCTAGATTGACACAATTACTTATTAAAATACTTCCTACCATTGGGTTAGGTATAATTGCTATCTTATATATTTTTGTAATTATAGTTACTCAGTTATTTGCGATCGCTAGATTGGGATTTTACCAGACTCGCTACCACTTCTACTGATGGGAGGAACCTGCAATGGAGTTATTGCGAACAACAGCGCGCTATGGTGTAAGAGGATGTTTGAAAAGTCCTCTTGTCGGTATCAAAAATTTTAGATCCCCCTA
>NZ_CAWUDN010000018.1:0-94174 GCF_963920915.1 Nostoc sp. PCC 9305 | reverse complement strand
GGTGGATTCATCCGGTTCAAAGACTCGTTAACGGAGATAAAAGGTGGATTCATCCGGTTCAAAGACTCGTTGACGGAGTTCAAGAGATTTTTAACAACTAAAATTATTCAATCTTGTGGGGTGGGTATCTTACCCGCCTTTGATTACGGGCGGGCGAGACGCCCACCCCACAAGAAGTAAGATGTCCTACTTCTTCCAGTCCCTCTTTCTCTGACCATTTTTTTATGAGGCGAGTTTTCTCCTCGGTGCATCAAGAACAACTTCCGCGACTGAAAAATCACGTTTAATTTTCAAGTTGTTGAGATAAGCGATCGGATCGTCGGCGTTAAAGGGCGTACCATCGAACAGTTGGATCGGTTGGCGAATATAGCTAATATCCAAACCTAATTCTCGTGCGGCGGTGCTGAAAACACGCACTCGACACACCCGTTCCACAACTTCTACCCAATTTCTGGGGAAAGGAGTATCACCCCAACGCGCCAATTGACTCATAATCCAAATTTGTTCAGTGCGACTAGGGCGGTTGATCGCGGAATCGGAATAAAACTGGTGATGGGCATAGTCTCGCAACGGATGGTTTAAGTCACAGGTGAGATTATCTGGATCTTCGAGTTGAATGTATTCTAAATCAGTGCTGACGTACTCTCGCCCTGCTAAAATTTGGCGAATTTCTTGGGTATTTTCGGGATTTGCACAATACTGACAAGCTTCTAACAAAGCTTTAGTCAAAGCGATATGCGTATTTGGATAATTTTCTGCCCAATCTTCCCGCACACCAAGAACTTTACCGGGGTGTCCCAACCAAACTTCTAAGTCGGTAGCGATGGTAAAGCCGACATTTTCCACAGCAGCGCGGTAGTTCCAAGGTTCGCCTACGCAGTAACCATCGATGCTTCCAGTTTTTAGGTCGGCTACCATCTGCGCTGGGGGAATGGTTTTCATATCCACATCGCAATCCGGGTCAATTCCACCAGCCGCTAGCCAGTAACGCAGCAGCAAGTTGTGCATCGATGCGGCATGTACTACCCCCATTGTGTGCCGTTGTTCGCGGGTGCGAAGCAGGTATCTTTTGAAATCTGATAAGGTTTGCACACCTTGGTCATAAAAGTGTTTTGCCAAGGTAATGGCGTTACCGTTGCGAGTCATGGTGAGGGCGGTGACAACGGGCAGAGGTTGGTTATTATGTCCTCCTAAAGTTAGCCACATCGGCATCCCTGAAGGCATTTGAGCCGCATCTAAATAACCGCCACTGATGCCATCTTCTATACCCCGCCAGCTACTTTCCCGCACGAGGTTAACTTCATCTAAACCATGCTTGACAAAAAAGCCTTTTTCTTTAGCAACTGCTAAGGGGGCGCAAGCTGTCAGAGGTAAAAAGCCAATTTCTAGGTTAACTTTTTCTAATCCATGACGGGCAACGTCGGCAGTTTTCCGCGCCCGAATTTTCTTAATCCGTTTTTGCTGATTGAGGAAGTAAATCATCTCACTCCGCAAGCTGTAGTAACTGGGATGTTCTACTACTTCCATCCGCTTGCGGGGTCTGGGAATATCCACTTCGAGAATGTCGCCAATTTTAGATTCGGGGCCGTTAGTTAGCATCACAATTCTGTCAGATAACAGCACTGCTTCATCGACATCATGTGTCACCATCACGGCGGTAACTTGATTTTCTTCGCAGATTTGCATCAGTTGTTCTTGCAAATTGCCGCGTGTGAGTGCATCCAATGCACCAAAAGGTTCATCTAGCAAGAGTAATTTGGGGCGAATCGCTAAGGCGCGGGCGATCGCAACTCGCTGCTTTTGTCCACCTGATAACATTCCCGGTTGTTTGTCAGCATGGGGACGCAAACCCACCATATCAATATGTTTTTCGATAATAGCGTTGCGATCGTCTGCGGATGAACCTTTCATTACTGAGTCCACGGCGAGGGCAATATTTTCTCTTACCGTCCGCCAAGGTAATAGCGAATAATTTTGGAACACCACCATTCTGTCTGGGCCAGGTTTGGTGATTCTTTGTCCTTCGAGAGTGACAATACCCTCAGTAGGCAAATCCAAACCCGCAATCATATTTAAGAGTGTGGATTTGCCGCAACCGGAGTGACCAATCAAAGAAACGAATTCTCCTTTTTTAATTTGAAGGTCGATTCCTTTGAGGGCGATATATTTGCCACCACCAGTTAATTCAAAAACTTTATCAATTTGGTCAACAGCTACGAACATACTTATTTGTCCTTTGTCATTAGTCCTTTGTCATTAGTCTTTTGTCTTTCGCCATTAGCCCTTAGTACGTGGTCATTAGTCCTTAGCTTTCTACAAATGACCAATGACTAATGACTAATGACCAATGACTATTTTTGCTCTGATGGTAAAATCTTGTTTTGCAGCCAACCCATCGCTTTATCTAGGATCAACCCAACAACACCGATATAAACTAGAGCCAAAATTACTTCGCTGACGTTGTTGTTTTGATAAGCGTCCCAGATGAAAAAGCCAATGCCAACAATACCGGACATAACGATTTCGGCGGCGATAATTGCTAGCCAAGCTAAACCGATCGCAATTCTCAAGCCGGTAAAAATGTAGGGTAATGCCGCCGGAATCAAAATATTAGTGAAATATTCTTTGCGGCTAAGTTGCAGAACTTTGGCAACGTTGTTGTAATCTTGGGGAATTTGGGTAACGCCGACAGCAGTGTTAATTAGGATGGGCCAAATGGCGGTGATGAAAATTACGAATAAGGCTGCGGGTTCGTTTTGCCGTAAAGCTGCTAAAGAAATCGGTACCCAAGCGAGAGGTGGTACAGTCCGCAGTAGTTGAAATATGGGGTCTAAAGCTTTGGACATGGTTCTATTAACCCCAATCAGAATGCCCAAGGCAATACCAACGATCGCAGCTAGGGTATAACTGATGGCAACCCGTTGCAGACTAGCGAGAATCTGCCAAAATAGACCTTTATCAATGCCACCTCGGTCATAAAATGGCCAGAGAATTAGTACCCAAGTATCTTGGATAACCTGTATTGGCCCTGGTAATGTGGCTCCTGGAATCCAAGCGAAGAGTTGCCAAAGAACGAGGAAGATTGTGATAGCGATCGTTGGTGGTATCAGATCGGGAAATTGCTTTTTCAGACTGGATATAAAGCTATTACTCAATCTAGGGCTTGCAGGGCGTTTTTGGGCTATTGTCATGATGCTGTATTCTCCTCAAATTTTATTTTTTATTTGTCCTAGACGCGATGAATCTTTAGACGCGATGAATCGCGTCTCTACAAGAGATTAATCGCGTATCTAAACACTGACCTTCTTGATTTTGAGACTCTTGAGATATTCTTCTGGCTTTTCGGGGTCAAATTTGATGCCATCAAAAAACTCTTCTACACCACGGGATGTATTTGTAGGAATATCAGCAGCAGCAATACCAGCTTCTTTGGCAGCTTCTTTCCAAATATCTTCGCGGTTGACTTTGTTGATAAGTTCTTTCGCTTTAGCAGCATTATTATCTAGATAATCTTTTGGCAAGAATCCCCAACGAACGTTTTCAGTAATGAACCACAAATCATGACTCTTATAGGGATAAGAAACACTACCTTTTTCATCTTTCCAGTAGTAAGCAGCCATTGATTTATCATCAATTTTGCGGCCATCACCCATGTCATATTTACCTTGGTATGGATCTGCTAATATTTCAGGGGAAGAAAGGTTGAAATAATTTCGTCCAGCCAGAATTTCAGCCGCTTCTTTGCGATTATCAAAATTATCTAGCCATTGTTGGGCTTCCATAATTCCTTTTAAAATTGCTTTGGTCGCCTTGGGATTTTTATCAACCCAGTCGCCTCTCATGGCTAGATATTCTTCAGGATGATTTTTCCAAATTTCTGCGGTTAATGCTGCTACGTAGCCGATTTTGTCTTGCACCAGGCGATAAGGCCAAGGGTCGCCTGTACTAAAGGCATCCATTGTTCCTGTTTTCATGTTGGCCACAGTTTGCGCGGCTGGTACTGTGAGCAATTTGACATCTGCATCCGGGTCTAAGCCGCCTGCTGCTAACCAGTAGCGAATCCATAAATCTTGATTGACGTGGGGAAAGGTGAATGCAGCAGTGAAGGGAGTTGAGGATTTTAATTCCGTGAATAGGGACTTAGCGCTGGCGAGTTGTAGACTAATACCTTTGCCTTGGTGCTTGTTTGCGATCGCAATTCCATTTCCATGCGTAATTAATTGACATAACACATACATGGGAATTTTTTGATTGCCCTTGGTAATTAAACCTTCTGTAATCAAATGTGGCATTGGCATCTGCCATTGACCACCATCTATACCACCACCGGCAGAACCAATTTCTACGTTGTCTCTGGCTGCACCCCAAGAAGCTTGTTTGGAAAGGTCAACATTAGTCATCCCATACTTGGCAAAAAAGCCTTTTTCTTTAGCAATAATTAAAGGAGCTGCTTCTACAATGGGGATATATCCTAACTTTACTGTAGTAGTTTCTGGTGTTTGTTCGGGACTAATATTAGCAACCGTTTGAGCCGTTGGCTGTACTTGGGTGCTTCCACCAGTCAGGTTTTCAGGAGGATTCCCCAAACAGCCTTTGAGGAATACAGCACCCGCAGATACTCCAGCTGTGAAGATAAATTTGCGGCGAGAAATTTGATTAAAAAATTCTGTCATAAATATCTCCTGAAAACGTGAATGTTATTTTTTATAGCTATGACAATTTAGGCAAAAAACCTTGTGTTTCTTGCATTATTAATGATTAATCAAGCTATATCTGACCAAGCGATCGCAGCCATTTCATCAATGAAATAGCTACCTATATAAGAACTCGGTTAAATTATTGGCTCTGCTTTTCTAGTGTGATGCAGAGGTGTCATTCACCTTGTTGAAATCAGTTTACAGCCTTTGAAGCCCAAATTGTTAACTTGGAACCTCGATTTATTAAATAAATATTAGATTGGATGTATAAGGAAAAGTTTATCTATTATCCTCAATTATAGGAATAATTTTTAATGTATCAACTCTTATTTATGAAGACTATTATGTTTACTTTATGATTGACTATCTTCACTTATTTTGTAACTTAACTTTAGTAGTAATTTGTAATCTATAAGTTTTTATTTATCACAACCATTATATTATCCCTGTAATTTAGGAGCGCACTGCGGTGAGAGTGAGATGGTAAGACTGGGAAAGTTGAAGACCTAAGCAAACACCCCAAATAGGGTATTTCTTATCTAGCGATCGCAACTATCTGCCGTTTCCAACACCACGAATAAACCCCGTCTCTTTAAGCAGCAGCCGTAGTTCTGCGTGACGAAGTTTAGTGTCCTTGTTGTTGTTTTCCCACATATCCGAAAAGAAGTCTTGCATTAGCGCAATGATGCTGCGGTACTTGACGATGCTGGCAACATAGAACTTATCTAACTTCATGACTCTATCAGCATGTATCTGCTCGATGTTGTCGAGTAATATAGAGCGCAGTTCATAAGGTTTTAAGTCTTCTCTGATGCCATATTTTTCCATAATCCTGCGTTTATCGTTCTCCGAACATAAATCATACGGCGATCGAATCAGATGACCAAGATTCCGCAAGACTTCTCCGTAGTCATAAAATGTGTTCTGCTTAAAAAAAGACTTTTCATCTTTAGTTAACGTAAAACTCTTATCAAGTACCAAACCAAAATCGGTCAAATACGTCTGCTTCCCGTCGGTGAGAATATTGCGAAAATGTGCGTCAAAGTGGATAATTCCCTTCTTTCTCAAAAAGGTAATCGTCGTGCGTAAGTCATCCAGGGGTTTTTGAAGTTTGTTGGGGTTGTCTTGCAGCCATGTTTCCAGAATATGCGGTATGTACTCTAGAAATAGAACCAACTCATAGTTGGCGATCGCTCTATCTAACATATAATTTCCGGCGTTGGCACTATTGCCCCAATACTCCACATAACTTTTTAGACGCGACTTATCTATATCCGCCCGCCGCCCAGAGAAAGGAATAATCCGATAATGGTACATCAGTGGGAAAGTGGCAATTACGCCTGACAATACCCAATTGGTTGTCTTGATATGGGTAACGAGTTCCCGGAAGACCCCAAAACCAGTGGAACCGAAGCCGTAATTACAGTAAGTTGGGAGATCGTAGAGGTTTTTGGTGGAGAACAGATTGTCATATTCGATGTTTGTAACCGGAACACGTTTCACAAAGACCTTGGATTTTCCAAGGACGATGGTGTGATTCATTCCCCAACCCGTACTCGACTCATTCGACTCACTATTGTCAAAGAGAAAACGCAATTGTCTATTATCTAACTGAGCGATTTGTGAACTGAGATTGAAGTATCTCTTCCTTCTAAGTTCTATATGCTTCTTAGGCATTTTCACCCGTCCAGCCACAGTATGAGAAAGGGTAAGACTATTGTGATATCAATTCAATTAATGAATGATTGCAACACATCCTTGGCTAAAGACGCGATGAATCGCGTCTCTACAAGGCAAATAATTGGGAGTAGTTCAGGTAGTGTATTCGGCGTTAATCTTCACGTAGTCATAACTCAAATCACAACCCCAAGCTTTACCCACACCATAACCATTGCCAACATTAACGGAGATTAACACCGTATCCTGTTGGAGATAAGCACCCACCGATGCTTTTTTCAAATAAGCACTTGCTGCTGCACGGTCAAATTGTAGAGGTTGTCCATTTTCTAACATTAAGAAATTTCCTAGCTTAATTTGCAGGTTTTCTTGCTCAAAGGGCACACCTGCACGTCCGGCGGCGGCGGCGATGCGTCCCCAATTTGGATCGCGTCCAAAGATTGCAGATTTAACTAAGGATGAACCGGCGATGGTTTTGGCTATTTGTCGGGCTGAAATTTCATCATGGGCTCCTGTTACTTCTACTTCAATTAGACAGGTTGCACCTTCACCATCACGAGCGATCGCTTTGGCTAAATGCTGGCAAACTGCTGTTAACATCGCCTCTAATTTCTCTGCTTCTGCGCCCCATTCTATAATTGCTGGGGTGCGAGATTGACCGTTTGCCAAGGCAATTAAGCTGTCGTTGGTGCTGGTATCACCATCCACAGTAATGGAATTAAAACTTCTATCAGCTGCCCTTGCTAACATTTGTTGCCAAAGATGAGGCGAAACCACAGCATCACAAGTAACAAATGCCAGCATGGTTGCCATATTGGGGTGAATCATACCGGAACCTTTGGCAATGCCGCCAATTCGTACCGAGCGGTCACTTATAGTTGTTTCTAGGGCAATGGATTTTGTTACTAAGTCTGTGGTGATAATCGCACCAGCAGCAGCATCCGAACCTGTTGCTGATAGTGCTGCTACTACTTTAGGAATCCCGCTTCGCAAAGCATCCATCTTAATTCTTTGACCAATCACACCAGTGGAAGCCAATAATATAGATTCAGATGGAATGTTTAGGGCTTGGGCTACTGCCAGAGCAGATTCTAGGGTATCAAGGTTGCCTTGAGTTCCTGTTGCGGCGTTTGCTTGTCCAGCGTTGCAGAGGATGGCACGAGCGCTCTGTTTGGCTTGCAATCGTTGGCGACAATATTCTACGCAGGCAGCTTTCACTTGGCTGGTGGTAAATACACCAGCTGCGATCGCTTCCACTTCTGAGAATATCAAAGCTAAATCTGGCAACCCCGAAGGTTTCAATCCTGCGGTAATTCCCGCCGCCTGATACCCCCTTGGTGCTGTGATACCACCTGTGATTTCTTGCCAATCTGCCATTATTCTTCCTTACAACTATCAGGTTGGATAGGTCAATTTGTACTTTACAAAAGTGCTGAGTTAGGAGTTACGAGTTAAGAGTTATTAGTTTCCCCACTCCCTACTCCCTTTTATTGTGAGTTTATTTGCTGATGGCAATAATAATGCACCAGTTGGCGATTGGCATAATTGTTTTTACCTTTCTTATGACGAAAAACCAAAACAAAAAAGGAGAGCCACTTGGGTCACTCTCTAGATCGTCAGGATACATCTACTTACCGATCTCTCTAATTTACTTTTTAAGGGTTAATACTTATTTATTGAGATTATTTCTAAAAATTTTTGAACTTTATCCGTAAATACCACGAAAATAAAATAAAAAAGAGAGCTACTTAGGCAGCTCTCCAGATCATCAGGGTGCATCTACTTACCACAGCATATCATTTTACGTATGAGGGTTGTCACCAGCTTTTATATGAAGATTGTGTGAAGCAAGACCGGGAAAATACTTAGTTGGGGAATTGGGAATTGGGCATTGGCAGAAGAGGCAGAGGAGCAAAGAGGCAGAGAGGAAAAACTTACTGAAACTTCTCCCCTGCTCCTCTGCTCCCCTGCCCCTCTGCCCCTCTGCTCCTCCTACTTCCTCACCCAGCGAAGTTAGCTTGACAGCTCACTAGGCGTTCAGTTTTTTCTCGACCAATTCATTAGTCAGCTTAGGATCGGCACGTTTTTCTGTCTTTTTGAGAACTTGTCCGACAAAGAAGCCTTTGAGATTAGTGTTACCGTTGCGATACTTTTCTAGTTCTTTGGGATTGGCGGCTATGACTTCATCAACGATAGGTTCTAGTACACTAGGATCGGTGATTAACTCTTGACCTGCAAAAGCTTTTTCAGGAGAAACACCACTGAGCAAATCTGGCAACTTTTGTTTAGCTTGAGCATTGCTAATTTTGCCAGTTTCAATGCGAGTGATGATATCTGCTAAATTGGTGGGAGTCAGTCCGATTTGACTAATAGTGAGTTTTTGCTTATTGAGGTGGGCTGCAATATCTTGAGTAATCCAGTTGGCAGCAGCTTTGGCATTTGCTCCAGATGCGATCGCAGTTTCAAAATATTCGGCGATTGAACGATCTTCTGTCAACACTCGCGCATCGTAAGGGGAAAGCCCCAACTCATTTTCATAATGATGGCGTTTTTGAGCGGGTAATTCTGGTAGTTCGCTACGCCATTGCTCTAATTGTTCATTTGACACCTCAATTGGTGCTAAATCTGGTTCGGGGAAGTAGCGGTAATCGCTAGAACCTTCTTTTACCCGCATACTACTTGTACATTGAGCGCCTTCTTGCCACAGCCGAGTTTCTTGGATAATGCGATCGCCTGCTTCGATGGCGGCGATTTGGCGTTCAATTTCGTAGTCAATCGCCCGTTGGATGGCGCTGAAGGAGTTCATGTTTTTAATTTCTACCTTCGTCCCAAACTCCTTTCGTCCCACTGGACGCACGGAAATGTTGACATCGCAGCGCAGAGATCCTTGTTCCATATTGCCGTCACTCACGCCGAGATACCGGACAATCCGGCGCAATTCTTCGGCATATTCAGCAGCTTCTAGCCCAGAACGCAGATCGGGTTCTGAAACAATTTCTACTAATGGGATACCTGCGCGATTGTAGTCTACCAGAGAATAAGAAGAACCGGAGAGGCGATCGCTACCAGCGTGTACCAATTTTCCCGCATCTTCTTCCATGTGCAGACGCGTAATACCAATGCGTTTGCGAATCGGATTACCTTCAGCATCTACCAACTCAATTTCTAACCAACCATGTTCTGCGATCGGTAGATCGTATTGAGAAATTTGGTAATTTTTCGGTAAATCTGGATAAAAATACTGTTTACGGTCAAATTTGCTATATTTAGCGATTTGACAATTTAGTGCCAAACCAGCTTTGACGGCGTATTCTAATACTTTTTCATTGAGTACAGGTAAGACCCCAGGTAAACCCATACAAACCGGGTCAATGTTAGTATTGGGGTCAGAGCCGAATGCCGTAGAGCTATTAGAGAAAATCTTGGTATTGGTACTCAGTTGACAATGTGTTTCTAAACCAATAATCGCTTCATACTCAGTTTTTACGGTCGTCGCAGTGGTCATAATATCAATAATTTGGGCATAATCCTTGTAGTGGTACTATTGTAGCGGCGTATTGAGTTGCTCTGAAGACGGTTATTTGGGTGAGCAATGCTTACCTTTTGAGCTTGAAAAGGGAGATGCACATCTAAGGTGAAGAAAATCTTAATCATTGGTTCTGGAGGTGCTGGTAAATCTACCTTAGCCCGCGAACTGGGAACCATCTTAGGTTTAGAAGTGATTCACTTGGATGCTTGGTACTGGAATCCTGGTTGGATTGAGACTCCAAAAACTGAATGGCAGAGCATAATCCAAGACCTAACCCTACGAGAATCTTGGATTATGGATGGTAACTATGGCGGTACTCTCGACCTTCGTTTATCAGTTGCAGACACGGTAATTTTTTTGGATTTTCCCCGGATTTTATGTTTATCGCGAGCGATTAAACGTCGCTTCATGTATGCAGGACAATCCAGACCTGATATGGCATCAGATTGTCCTGAAAGATTGAACTGGGAATTTCTCAAATATATCTGGTCATACCCAATTACTCGTCGTCCTGGAATTGTAGAAAAACTTAGTCAATTAACGCCAAACCAGCAAGTTATTATTCTCCGCAAACCAATAGAAGTCAGAGAGTTTTTGCAAAATATTTCTCACAATTCAGATTTAATCAATTGATTTTTATGAAAGTTATCTGAAAGAATATTGCATTTACTAGCGGAGAAACGCTATAGGTAAAGTGGATATTGCTATTTATGTGCTAACCAATTACCAGTAACCAAGGAGAAATTACTATAATAAGGTATTAAATTGGCAAATTTATGTCAGGGAGCAACTAAGATTATGATTGATGTCAAAACAGCAGTAAATGCTGCCTATGGATACATAAAATCCATACAAGACATGATGGGTTCTTCATTAGGAGATTTGAGACTTGAAGAAGTTGAACTTTCTGAAGATAAAAGCTTCTGGTTGATTACTCTAGGGTTTGATATTCCTAAAAAAGCTCCTAAAAGCCGATTGGAAGACTTAATTCCTTCTTCTCTTGCTTCTACCCCTGTGTTGTATGAACGAGAATATAAACTTTTTAAAGTGAATTCTCAAACTGGCGAAGTAGAAGCAATGAAAATTAGACAAGTATGAAAGATTTGATTGCTTCCCTTGTTCGTCGTTATTGCCAAAAAGGAATTTTAATTGATACAAATATCCTGCTTCTCTTTTTAGTTGGGAGCGTCAATCAAGAACGAATAACTAAATTTAATCGAACCCAGCAATTTATACCAGAAGATTATGAGCTTCTGCTAGCATTTATTGCACGCTTTCAAAAACTTGTAACAACTCCAAATATTCTGACAGAAGTGAATAGCCTTGCAAATCAACTTGGTGAACCTGAACGTTCTCAATGCTTTGCAATATTTGCTCAATTCGTTAAAAATGTTGCTCTTTTGGATGAATACTACGTAAATAGTTTAGATGCTGTTAATACTGAAAAATTTGTCAAGTTTGGACTTACTGACAGTGGAATCCTAACTTTATCTAAAGGGAAGTATCTTGTACTAACTGATGACTTCAAGCTAGCAAGTTATCTTCAAAGTGTAGAAGTTGACGTGATTAACTTTAACAATATTCGTGTCTTTAACTGGAAGTAAAAATATGAAATTATTTTGGAAGCGTTAATTTCTATAATTTCTACATACAAATTAAAAAATGCCTGGGAGTGTTGCCGTGTTTCCACCCCAGACATTTTTTATTCTTAACTTGCTCCTCACACACAAATAGATAATATCACTACTTCTATCAAATGGCAAGTATATTGAGTGACAATTCTAAAACCGCATAGGCAATCCAATATCTGACAAATTAAAAAGCGCCTGGGAGTGTTGCCGTGTTTCCACCCCAAACGCTTTTTATTTTTAACTTGCTCCTCACACACGAATCTACGATATCACCCCTTCTATCAAAAGGCAAGTAAATTATGTGACACTTTGTCAACTGCACACCTTATGGTCAATGATTTAGTGTAAAAAGTGACGTACACCAGTTAAAACCATCAGCAAACCCAGTTCATTAGCAGCTTTGATGGAATCTTTATCGCGTAAACTTCCCCCTGGTTGGACAATGGCTGTAATTCCTGCGGCTGCGGCTGTTTTGACTGAATCATCAAAAGGGAAGAATCCATCGCTGGCGAGAGTTGCACCTTTGGTTTTTTCTCCAGCTTGTTCTAGGGCAATTTTAACTGAGCCAACGCGGTTCATTTGACCAGCGCCTACTCCTAGTGTAGTGCGATCGCTTGTCACAACAATGGCATTAGATTTAACGTGTTTGCAAACTTTCCACGCAAACAGCAATTCGGCTAATTCGCTGTCGGTGGGTTGACGTTCGGTGACTATTTGCCATTGACTGGTGTCTGCAATTATATCATCGGCGGCTTGGACAAGGAAACCACCTGCGATCGCTTTCACTGTATCCTTAGGGCCACTACTCAAATCAGCTAAAGTCAAAATCCGCACGTTAGATTTCTTAGCCAGAATTTCTTGAGCTTCTGCATCACAACTTGGTGCAACCACACATTCTAAAAATGTTTTGGTTAACTCGCTAGCCGTAGCTGCATCAATCGGACGGTTGAGTGCGACAATTCCACCAAAAGCAGAAGTAGAATCAGCATTGAAAGCTTTTTGATAAGCTTCGGAAATTGTACTTCCCAATGCCGTACCACAGGGATTTGTATGTTTGATAATCGTTGCGGCTGGGGTATCAGTGAATTCTGCAATAATTCGGCGTGCGGCTTCTAAATCAACTAAGTTATTGTAACTAAGTTCTTTGCCTTGGAGTTTTGTAGCGGCTGCCCATCCTGTTGGAGTAGTGCCAGTTTGATACCAGGTGGCGGGTTGATGTGGATTTTCACCGTAACGCAGAGATTGTAATTGTGTGCCGCTAAGGGTGTATTGCTCTGCATCTGCGAGGTAAGATGCGATCGCGCGATCGTAGCTAGCAGTGTGCGAAAATCCTTTTAAAGCCGCCTTTTGCCGAAACTCTAGGGATGCTACGCCGTTATTTTGTCGTAATTCCTGTAAATACTCGTCATACTGTGCTGGATCGCATAATACAGCAAGATGAGCGAAGTTTTTTGATGAAGCGCGTAGCATTGCTGGCCCACCGATATCAATTTGTTCAACAGCTTGGGATAATGTTACCCCTGGTTTAGCGATCGTTTCCTCGAAAGGATATAGATTCACCACCACTAAATCAATCGGGCGAATTTGGTTATTTTCTAAATCTGTAATATCTTCGGGAACATCTCGCCGCGCCAAAATCCCACCGTGAATTCGGGGATGCAGCGTTTTGACTCGGCCACCTAAAATTTCTGGTGAACCTGTATAATCTGCAACTTTGGTAACAGGGAGTCCCGCATCTTTGAGGGCTTGGGCTGTTCCCCCACTGCTGATTAAATCAAAGTCAAATTCTTCAACCAAGCTACGGGCTAGGTCAATTATACCAGTTTTGTTAGATACACTCAGCAGGGCTAGACGCGCCATTGATCAATTCCTTAAAAGTAAGCTAGAAGCGAAGGATCTCAAGTTTTGCATAAGCCTTGGTTTACTTCAAGACTATGAGGAATAATATTGACTCCTGTAATTTATATGCTTACATCCCCCAGAGTCAGGACTGTCGAAAATGCTGGGAATAAGGAATAAGTAGGCTTAGTTTCTAAATATTAGCGATCGCCTAAACTAAAAGTAAGCATCTTTTACCCACATAACACCTATGGTTCAGTCTTCTAATCAACGCCTAACTCTAGAAGAATTTCTCGCACTTCCCGAAGGAGATATTACATACGAGTTTATTAATGGTGAAGCTGTACCAAAATATAAAGATCATGAAATGTCACCAAAATTTTTTCATAGCTCGACTACTGGTGCTTTATTTATACTATTGTCTGCATGGGCACAAGCAAAAGGTCGAGTTGTGATTGAATGGGCAATTAAACTAACACGAAATCAACAAGATTGGATGCCTGTAGCCGATCTGACTTATATTTCTTATAACCGTCTTCCTGCTGATTGGCTATTAGACGAAGCTTGTCCTGTTGCACCTGAATTAGTCATCGAAATCATTTCACCTGGTCAAACTTTTGGTGAAATTGCCGAAAAAGCAACTGATTATCTGAAAGCTGGCGTTTATCGTGTTTGGGTGGTTGATACAAAAGCTAGAACTGTAACTGTATTTGCGCCATCTTCCTTGCCGATTACTTATCGATCTCATCAAGTAATTACTGATGATTTACTACCAGAATTGGAAATTACCCCTCATACAATCTTTCAACAAGCTGGATTAAATCTCTAAAATTTCATTAGGAATCAGAAGAAGCTAAAGTATAGCAGTCCTAAATCATTCATGAACAATAAAATAAATAAAATCAGATCCCCGACTTCTTTGAGAAGTCGGGGATCTGATTTTATTTATTTTCACATATTTAATGCCGATTAAATTAGTTAATTATTCAAATTTTTTCTTACTTATTTTATTTTAATTTACAGAGAAATGAGAAATTAAATTAACTGTATGAATTGAGTCTTTTAGGATAATGAATATGGATTAATTTTCTTCTTCAAGAAAATATATAAACAGAGGACTGAGTTGCTTGTGTAATAGTTCTTAAAAAAAATATAATAAACGTAAAATACAAGTATATTGACAGATTAGACACATTTAAGATAGAAAAAATATAGAGTCCATTTGCTGAGACTGTAAAGTTCAGGCAGATGAAGCAGTCGTAATACTGAAAATTACAAAGGAAATAATTATGCCTTCACAAGGTACTGGCGCTAACGTTGACCCGCGATCGCTTAAGCCGTCTATTGACCTCGCTACAGTCATAGAGTTGCTTGCTCAAGCTATTTCTCCTAGCAGTAATCAGGCAAATACTGACCAGCTAAACCCTAGAGGGATGCAGCTGTTTGAATTTGATGACAAACAAAATAAACGCCTGAGAATAAGTACTTCAGCCGTTATGTATCGGCTATTTGCACAACCTAAATTTAAAGAAGCTTTGAAACCTGCTCCTGGCGGTGGTTTTATTCAAAACTTATCCATGCCAGCTTATGGAAATAGGTCGCGCGTTGGCGGCTGTTTGAGTGATGGTAATGCTACAAAGTTACCTGGTGCGATAGACAGATTAATGGCTGCTATTGACCAAGCACTGAATACTGCTGTGCCTTCCGAGAGCTTATTATCCACATTGCTGTTAGATGACCCTGATAAGCAACTCAAACAGCTTGCTAAAAAAGCAGGTACGTCTTTCCAAAATATAGCCAATACTGCCAACCTCGTACATCTAGCATTTCAAGCTGGAGATACTAAAGATAACAAGTCTGTGGCGACGGTTATTTGTGCGTGCGAACGAGTTGAAAATACTGATTATTTTGAGCAAATGTGCAGTGCTGCCGCAGAATATTTAGAAAACGAACTTGACAACGATGAAGATGATGTTAATTCATCGATCGCAACTTTGAAAGCGGAAAAAGATAGAGAAGATAGCCAAATCCAGCGTTTTTTAAACTTTTTAGACGACGAAGCATTGTCGCGCGTGCGATTGACAATTAGCTTTCGGATTATGGAAGCGATCGCAGAAAATGCCCGATCAAGTCACGACCCCGATTACCAACTTTTAGTAGAGTATGTCAATCGAATACTCACTCTAGTTGAATCTGCTAAAGAAGAAGGCTATACGGTTGATTTAACTACTCCTTTCGGTAGTGCAGCTGAGTTCGACTTGGCAGATGAACTTAGCAAAGCGACCTTTTATTATTGTCTAGCTGTTTGGCCTGAGTGGAAAACTCAAATTTTCGAGCAAAAGACTAAAAATCAAGTAGAGCGTGAAGTAAGTTATCGTTTTCGAGTCAATGGGCAAAATCCAGAATTAGGCAAACCTGCTTTTGAAGTACGACTCGATCAAATTAGAGAATATTTACTAAGTAATGATGAATCTTCCTTACAAAAACCTTGGGAAGTTTGTCGTCGTTTAGCTCAACTGATCTTTTTGGCAGTCGTTGTTCCCACAAAGGACGAGGAACCGCTAACTAAAGAATCACTAACAAATATGGTGAATCAACTCCTAGCAAATTTTAAATCGCAGGGTACAGAAGCTATTCGCCAGACTTTAGAAGAATTACAGGAACGCTCGGAGTCAATGAAGTCAATTGCCAAGGCTCTGAGGGAAGTACTGCGTGACAAGAACCAAAAAGTCATGTCTCAAGTTCAAAATCGCTCTTCACAACAATTCATCTGTGTAAAAAACAGCATCATGAATTGGGATCGCCTAGAAGGTGCAACATTAGGTGTGAGAAAATTGCTTGTAGAGGCACAAGAAAATTCCAGCGAAAAGGTTGAATGGTTCAAACATATTGAAATTTGTGAGCAACCAGCAACATCAGGACTTCTATTTTCGGTTAAAGTTACTGCCGATCTTTCGGAGTATGACTTAAAAACTAAAGATACACTTACCCAATTGTGGGCAAAGCGTTTATTACCACAGAAACTCCTCCAAGTTTGTTGGGTTCCTCGTTCTTGGGAGAAGAAAGACGGTCAATGGACTTATGAACTTTCGACAAATGCTTCTAAGGCTGCTGGATGGGTATTACCAGCCGCAATCATAGTGGAATACGATGTTAAAACGGTGAAGCGGCAACCAGATACAAAAGGCTCTGAGGAAAAAAAGCAGTATCATGCCGCCGCCGTTACTGCCTTTGCTGTGCTAGTTTACTGCTGTTTGTGGCGTATCATTAGACGATTGCAACAACGCGATCAGGATAAATTGGTTGATTTTACAACCTTAATGCTGCGGTTGCAAGAAAAGGGGAAAGAACTAGATGATAACAATGATGAGAAGGAGAAGAGCGGCGATGCTTATATTTATGCAGCTGCCCAAACCTTAGAAGCCATACTAGCTGAAGATACCCCAATCCGAATGCAGGGACTAATTCTGGAAAATCTGGCGAAACAAACTGATACGACAAAATTTATTAAATCCGGCACTTTTAAGGCGCTCTTAAGTGCGTTTCCAATTTGCATCAGTAGCCCAGGTTCCGATTCAGCCCCTAAAATTGGCTTAATTTCATACGCCAGTCGTCCCTGTAATGAGGGAAATTTTCCCAATGATAGTGAAAAGGCTTATCTTTTTCTCACTCAAAGTTATATTGCTACAGCAGTTAATGAACCGTTTAAAGGTTATGAACTGAAAAGAGAACGGATGCAGTCTGATGTGCTTGATTCTCTAGAACAATTGAAAACGCAACGCCTAGTTCAAGAAGAAATTCGTCACCTTAAAGCCCAAGGATGTCAGCACATTATTTTATTAGCTCATGCCTATGGCGATCGCCGCATTAATCGAGCCGCAGATTACAATTCTTCTTTAATACCTACAGAATTTTTAGAAGAAGTCTTTCAAACGTTTCCTGATATCAACATTTACCCAATGGTGCGGGATGTATTTCCGGCTACACGCTTGCGCGATCGCGGTTACAGTGAAGCGGCATTTGAAATTTTGCAAGCAGGAGATCATTCAGATTTTCAGCGCTCCGTTAGGGCTGACTACTTTCGTAATTTAATTCCGGTTTATACTTTTGCCACACTTTATGCTATTCAAGCAGAAGAGCGCCTACAGTCTGGTTTCTGCATTTATTTCTTAGTATCGGATGGAAAAGTTAGCAATATTAACTGGACTGAACGCGCTCGTCAGCATTTGATTAATCCTGATTCAGACTCTCGTATTCATCCTTGCTTACTAGCTGTACTACGGGGCTTGCATTTTATTGAAGCTGAACGAGGTGTGCAAAAAGGTCAACTGATCCCAGTACTAGATCCATTTAGTTGGATATCGCCCAATACAGTTGAAGAGGCTGGTGAAGTCAAAGTTCTTCATAACCGCCGCAAAGGACAGGTATTACTTAATTATCGCGCTGTACTTACCCACGTTTCTCAAGTTCTGCACAGGAAGTAATGGAATCATCCTTTCTACAACAAGCCTCTATTTGGGGGCAGGTATTTGAAATTGCTGTTAAACGCGGTGTTTTACAACAGTTGATTCACAGAAACTTACTGTTGAACGATCATCCTGTTTTCCAGCTTTGGCAATCTCACAAAAATGCAGATGTCCACCACCAACTGGTGAAAGCATTCAAAATAACAGATCCCAATCACAAAGAATGGGTGGAAACAATGCTGCGTCATCTGCTGGTACTCGGCTATGGTTTAGGTTGGACAGCAATGCGTGAGTGTCTCAAACTCAACCACAGTAAAATTAGGCAACCTAAATTAGAAGCAATTTGGTGTCCGTTGACATTGCCAGGACAGCAAATGCTACGGGATGACGAAAAAGAAGAGACAGCAAAAGCATTTCAAGAAGCTTTCAAACTACCAGGAAAACCAGACGAGAACTTAGTCAAGCGTGGACAACCAGCCAGAGCCGATTTTATTTTATGGCTGTCCAACGAATTGAGTCCGCCCAAAGATGGCAAAACTGAATTTTCCCAATCAAAAGATCCAAAACACAAAAAAATTGAGAACTTAATTATCTGCCTGGAATTTTCGTATAACGCACCCCTCAAATTTGCAGATTTTCAAAAAGAAGCTCCTCATAGAGAAGAAATGAGTCGCTATGCCCGTTACATTGAATCACGAGGGGTTTTCTCTAGAGTTTGTGCAGAGGTTGAAGGTGAAGAATTTTCACTCTCTAAAAGGTTGGAAAATTTTCTTTCAGCATTTAGTGGTCAAGATAAACCATTATTCAAGCTCTGTCAGGCATCATCTTATACCGATCAGCTGATTAAAGTGTTACGCGCACGTAAGCGATTAGAAGGAAGTTGTAACGCTAGAGCGATCGCTGTCACATCCAATGGCATTGAAAATCTTACGGCTCAATTCTTCGGTGTGGAACCTGAACCAGATACTAGAGCCAAGTTAATGCAATCATTGGGAAAAGCATATCGTAATACTAAACATTCAAAGGATGATGTGCCACTCGATCTAGATGCAGAAATTCGTTTGGTGTTCAAAAAGTTAGTGCGATCGCTACCGTCTGCTTTTAAAGAACAAGCACAACATCTAGCTGAAAAACCAACTTTAGGTCAATACTCCCACTTTCTCTTTCATGAGAATGTGACAGACTTCTACAACCCAATGGGTGAAATTAGCAAGGCTGAGGCGATCGCATCTATTGAAGACAACGACGCATTACTTGAGTTCTTTGGAGGCAACCCTGTTACACGAATTGCCGATTTTATCAATGAAATCAATCCCGATAAAGCAACAATTCCTCTGCGACAAGTACACCAGGCAGCAGTATTTGCTGGTATAACAGCTGCTCAAGTTGGTAAAATTAACGTCCTAGCTTTGGAAGGAAATCCCGGTATTGGTAAAACTACTGCTGTGATGAAATTTCTTAAACAGCAAAAGCAGCAGTCTCAAGGTTTCTTATTTTTGTATCTCAGTCCGCGAGTTGTAATTAATCGAGATGTTACCGACAAACTTGCTAGAGAAAATCAGCATCCCACTGGAATATTAACCATCACCAGCAATAAAAATTTGATTGATGCAGCTCCCGAATGGTATAAAAAACAGGTTCAACAAAACAATTTTCCACCTCACAGTATCGATAGCGCTGTTGTTGTTGATGGTATTGGAAAACTCACACGTCCTGATTGCAGTATCCTCTTCGTCACCCCAGAACAAGAACTTGATATTGATTGCAATATAGTCGGCTCTACTCGGTTTAAACGCCGTCTCAACGAACGGGATTACAGCGTAGAATCTCTTTATAGTCCTGGTGTCTTGCGTACCATAGCAACCTCAGCCCGAAAATTACTCGAAGCAAATCCCAAGGTTAATCAACTGGTGATGACTGCTGCTATCCAAGGTTATCGGACGTTTAACGATCAATCAACTACAGTCAATGCCTTCAACAACTTATTTGCAAAAAAAGCTGACACTAAGCCTGGAAAAAAGGAACGTTCAGCATTTGCAGCGCGTATTCCCACTATAGTTGTCATGGTAGATGAACTCGCTGGTGATGGTGCAGGTGCGCCCTTTGTCCGTAAGTTAGCAGAATGGTTGGAACAGCAATTTATTAAACCGTTTGATACAAATCAATCTCCGTTTAAAATTGTGCTGATTCTTGCTGATGCCTCACTCAGCAATGAAGTTGTGTTGGATAGCTTTTTGAACTCAGGCGATCGCGCTCCTGATAAAGTTCTAATAAGTCAGAGTCGAGGTGAAGCAGCGTTTCGGGTAACAGGCACTCATACAAAAATTGGCCCCAAAAAACACCCAACGCTACACGTCATGACAAATAGCTATCCCGCCAGTAAACTCAGTATTGACTACAGTATTAGGCTCTCACCCATTAAACCAGGTCAAAACAGTGACGGCACGGAGCAGACAATTAGACAAGCAATTCGAGAAAAATCAGAAGAGGAATCGCTAACAAATGCCTACTTAGAAATTAAGAATGGGTTACAACAGGGAGCAGAGCAGTTAATTTTCTTTGCTCAAGATAAAGCTTTTCTACGTCAGTTGCAGGAAAAATTAACCACTGGTAAAGAAGCTCTGGTAAACAGAGAACAGGTGGAGGTTTTGGATCAAAGTGTATCACCCGATCGGCGATTGAAATTAGTAAAGCCGCCACGACGGGATGAAGTTCGAGTTTTCCTTATGACTTCTTCAGGCGCAAGAGGTGTTTCTTTCCCGAAAACAGATTGGATTATAGCTGCAATTCCCCGATTTAATATTGAAGCTGCTTTAATGGAAGTCGCGCAATTAATTTACCGTGGTCGAGGAATGTATACAGATCCAGAAACCGGAACGGAAGTTTCTGGAGATAACAAAGATAGACGGTTAGTTATGCTAATCAATGATTTCATCATTGAAAGAGAGGACATTGATCCTAAAAGACTATGGTTGCGTCAGTCCAGCGATTTATTGACTTTGCTGGTAATGTTGCGCTCTACAATTCACACCCGCATCAAAGGTGATGCAGGACTTAATAAAAACCGAATTGCATTTGTCCCAGTTGGTTCTGTCGGCGATGAGGAATTGCTGCGTTTAATGTCTGATGATGTCTTAGATTTCTTGCGTGAAGCCAAAATTTTTATCAGTGATAGTCATCCTCAAGAAGCAAAAGCAATTGTGAAAAAAGCGGAGCAGTTAACTGCAAACATCTTTAAACATTTTGACTTGAGGGGTCAATCATCAGAGAAAAATGCCAAGTCCTATGCAAATTATCAAACTTTACAAGCTTTGGTCAAAACTGTTTCTAGGATTTCGAGCCGATTATTACCATCTTTAGATAACGATGAGCTGAAGATACCTGATAATCTAACTTGTATCGGCCCTTTCTGGATCGAAGATTGGAGCGATCGCCAAACTGAAGAAATATTTAGCTTTGAAGCATGGAAAGCTGATGTTAAACAAAATAGCAGTCGTCTTTTAGGATCGCTAAAAGAAATTGCCGAAAGCAAGAAGTTCAAATTTCCCTCAAAACTCAAACGTCCTGCCAACGAACTGTATAAACTATTGAGTCGAGAACAAGAGGGATTTGTTATTGAATCTTCCACACGTCAGGCTTTGAAAACTAAAAACATAGTTATTGGCTTACCTCTAGACTATCCCCATTTCTGGAATGAGCAATCAGAAGATGATACTCCCCAACAAGTATTACAAGATCCCCAAGCTTGGAGAAGTGCGCTAGGACGTTCTCTAACTCCTCAAGGCTTAATTGTACCTGTAGTACCTCACTATCGCACATTTCCCTGGGTAGCTGTGGCAGGTAGACGGATTTTTACACAACTAGAAACAGTTTTTAGCGATCGCTATTTTATGGCATCCAGCGAATTGAATCTTCTGAACACCATCCTGCTTGAAGATGAAGCAGATAAGAAATAGTTAATGTAAAACATTGCTTGTTTCCGAAAACGCTACCTCAAACTGTGAAATATATATATTATAAGAATACCAGAAATGTTGAATGCTGATACAAAACTTTACATAAATAGTTATACTAACTCTAAAAACCCTAAATTAGTCAACATAACATCATCTCCTCAAACCAATGAACATATAATTAATCTCTGAAATAAATCTCGCATACTTGTTAAACTGTTATCCAGAGCATACGATAGCTTTTCCCTCAAAGAATAGACGACTATTTAATACTGGATAATCATTTTTTGGCAGGCTTTTCAGGATATCTTTGACAATTTTGGGAAATGAATTTATAATCACAATCAAACTAAAATATTTTAAGCCTTCGCCCAAAATTACCATATTTTGGGTTATTTTTATCGGATTTTTCTTAACATTCAACACTTTTGATATAGCCCATAGATTATTTAAATCTGTGTCCGAGTTACAAGAGTTATTAAACAGGCTATTAAATCAAGAAGAACTAATAATTAAGTGGCATCGAAAGATTAAAAATAAGGGTAACGCTATTATTGCAACTTAGAAGTGGAACAGCTTAGTAATTGATGCTGTAGTTTTAACAGACCCAAAATCTGTCAGGGTCTGGTTACATTTAGAAGAATTATTGTGCTTTACGATGGCGTACCTGCCCGTCGGAGGCGATCGCACTCTCGCAAAACGAGTATTTGACCACAAAACCAGTCTGGCTATAGGTTCGGCAAGCTTATCCTTTAATTTTCGGCAATCTTTGACTTTAAATCACATTAACTCTTATCAAATAATCGCTTCTTGTATCTAATTTTCAGTTCCGCAAAGGCTTGCTCAATTACATATTCTGGTAATCCCTTAACAGTCAAGCTATCTCGGCAGAGGTGAGGACACAAACCCTGGTTTTACCTTTTATTTATCCCGTAAGTTTAAACCGTTCTTGTAAAATACAAGCACTCACCATTCCTGTCAGAGTAAAAGTTACTTGAGTGCGTTTACTGTCATCCATTTCGGGCAGTTGATCTAGGAGTGCAATAACTGCTTTTTGGTCGTAGAACGGTAGTGATTTCATCACCTCGCCTCGCAGAGTATCCTGGAGTAGTTCTTGCAATGGTTGATTGCTTTGCAGAGCATAAGATGGAGAAGAATACGAGTGCTTTTTACGATGATACATCGTGTCTGTCAAGAAAGGGCGTGCCGCTTCTCGCAGCACATATTTTTCGGTCGCACCACGGATTTTGAGTGAAACAGGAAAGTCGCGCACTAGCTCAACCAGATGATGGTCAAGAAATGGCAGACGCCCCTCAATAGAATGTGCCATTTCTACACCATCGCCCAGCATTCTCAAAACGTAGTTTGGCAAAACCGTTTTAGACCACAAATAAAGGGATTGATTGACTGGTTCCCGCCCAGTTAGTTGACCCTGTACATCTAAGCGATTTAAAAAAATCCGAAAGGCATCGCGTTCTGCCACAAAAGCAGCAAATGCAGGCGTATAAAAAGGGTAAAGTTTCTTGATACCAGCTTTCATCAGGCCAACTGAAATATTTTTGAGCCAAGTTGGTACAAAACCTAAAGTCCGCTGCACGCCCTTTAAAGGCATCTGTGATGCATCAGTTTCTAATAAAAGCGCAGAAGCTGGATTGTTCAATTGCAATTCTGCTAATAGCTGCTGTACAGTTTGTTCGTCTTGGCCTTCTCGATTGTAGAGCAACATATCCTCATGCATAGCGACATATCCTCCGAAGATTTCGTCAGAACCTTCACCGGTGAGTACAACTTTGTAACCCATATCTCGCGTCGCCTTGCTCAATAGATATTTACCAGCCGTGGAGATAGTGTTGGAAAGCCTCTCACCGTAATAAACGGCATCGGCAAAGTTGCTGACAAGATCGGATTGGTTGACTGAAAGGATATGAAGATTTGCCCCGACGTGTTCGACTGTCTCGCGAGCGAAAGCTTGTTCGTCATAAGGGGGTTGATCGAAGGCGATAGTAAACGCCTGTATCGGGCGAGAGGTATGTCTAGCTGCCATCCCCAACACAGTAGCCGAATCGATACCACCGCTGAGATAGCAGCCAACTGGTACATCAGCCCACAAGCGAAGTCGAATCGCTTCGTCCAATGTGTGGCGAAGTTTTTCAATGTATTCGCCTTCACTATATTGAGTAAGAGGCTCGTTCATACGGGGATAATTAAAATCCCAGTAGCGCATCAGTTGCCAGCCAGAATCCGAAGCCAGCAGAAAATGACCAGGGGGAACCTCATAAATGTCTTGAAATAAAGTCCGATCTGCTTCTAATACAGCGCTGTTGTATTGGAAAAAAGACTCCGGGTTCCAACGAGCAGGCACACCTGCTGCAAATAAAGCCTTGACTTCGGATGCTAAATAGAGAGTACCACCATTTACTGTATAATAAAGTGGCTTAATGCCAAAGCGATCGCGAGCCGCAAATAGTACTTGATTGCGTTCATCCCATAGCACAAATGCAAATTCGCCTCGCAAACGCTGTAAGCATTGTGTACCGAACTCGTCGTAGAGATGAAGGGCAATTTCACTGTCAGAGCGGGTACGAAGCCTATATCCCCATTGTTTTAAGTCAGCCTGTATCTGTTCAAAGTTATAAAACTCCCCATTCACGACAATATGCAGGTTTTCCTCTTCGTTAGCAATCGGCTGTTCGCCAGTTGTCAGGTCAATAATGCTGAGTCGGGCATGACCCAATCCAACTCGTTGATTGGGAGAAATCCAATAGTTTTGTCCATCTGGCCCCCGATGGTGTAAACTTTGTGTTGCCCGTTTCAATGCCTCTTGGGAAATTGGTTCCTGTTTTGATAAAAATGCAACAATTCCACACATCAGTCTCAATTTAGCTTAATTTATTGGGTTCCGAACGAGTAGCACCGATCTACTGAATTGAATTTCCTCAGTTTAATTGCATCGGATGTACTGGCGATCTTTTTCGTTGATAACTGATGCGCGTGGGTGATGGTCGAGGCGCACCACCGAGTACGCTTATCGTCTTTGGGTTGGGTGTGAGTAGGGTCAAATCATAGTTGCGTAGCAACTTGGCGAGGATGATGGCCATCTCACTTTTCGCAAAGTTCATCCCTGGACATTTACGCCCACCTCCGCCAAACCCCATAATAGCATACTGGTCTTTGCCTTCGCTCCGTTCTTTGCTAAAGCGATCGGGGTCAAAAAGAGGTGGATTGCTAAACTTGCTTTCTAGATAATGGGAACTTCCGGCGGCTATAACCACACGCCAGCCTGCGGGAATTTGATAATCCCCGACTTGAACCTCCTGTTCAGTGACCCGCAGCAGCATATCTGCGGAAGGTTTCAGCCTGACTGTCTCATCAATCACTTGGAAGGTTAGTGGCAAACTTATAAAACTCATAGCATCGATGCTGTCATTTAGAACTTCAACTTCAGTTTGTAAGCGTGCCAAAATGTTCGGGTGTTGGAGGGTGAGGAGAACACACCAGGCGGCTTGCCGTGCGGTGGTATCATTTCCGGCAAATATCAGACCTAGCCATAGGTCTGCCGCCTTTTGGTCGTCGAGGTAGGTTCCATCGTCCAAAGGAGTATTGAGTAACAAAGATATAACATCGTCGTAGGCCTCAGGAGCTTGACGACGTTGTTGACAAAGGCGACCTAGAATGCTTCGGATCTTTGCCCTAGCGCGATCGCGACGTTTATATCTAGGCAGTGGCCAGTCAGGGGGTAAAATGATGCTCACGGACTTGGCAATATCCGAATATGCTTCCCAGAATTCCGAACCTAATTCATCTCGGAAATTTGCTCCAGCAAAGGCGTGCCCAGCAATAGACCGCGTTACTAGGCGCATCTCGTCCATAATATCCATCTCGCCCGACTCCCCTAAACGATCGAGCCAGACATCAACTTCGTAGTTCATGGCATTTAAATAGCCCAAGCTACGTTCTCTGCCGAAGATGATTGGTAGAAAAATGCGATGCTTTTTGTACTGCTCTTTTGAGGCAGTAAGGAATATTTCACCTATGGCATATTTTAGGATTTCATAGCCCTTGGCGATATTTAAGCTTTTGTCAGTTTCGTTGTAAAACCATTGATGGTATTCACTGCCAGTGACCACCACTATCGGTTTGGGGATCTTAACAGTAAATACATTACCTAACTCCTGATAGCCCTTGTAAAACAGAGCGCCTTTATCGTGCATAAATTCTGGAAGATGCCCAATAATCGGCCACCCCCCTTTGAGTACAGGTGGGAGTTGCATCGGATCTCCTGATTTCAAAGAGGAAGGATTTTCAAGGCTATCTGATAGATTATATTTCATTTAGTTCACTCCCCAAGATTGACCTATGTGAAAGTAAGTGCGGTACTGCTATATTTATTTAGACCCAGAAGAATAAATCTGACTCTATCATTGTTCAGAGCAGTGATTTGATGAAATAATAGGTGGATGGCTTCGAGACACTGCGTGATTTTACACGATCTGATTGAGTCAAACAATAGCCGTGTCTGTTTTGTCTTTGGTGTAAGCAGTCTCCTTTTTGAGCGACTATCAACGCTCGGCGGGTGATGATATTTCGTCCAAAGCAAAATAGCCGTTGTAATCCTGCATATAAACGGCTGCTCGATGTCTAAAGAGAATGACAGCGGGAGTGCAGGTCGTCAATTCCATGTCATATCCAGGAATGCGTACTTTTGCACCAACTGGGTACAAGCGATTCCAACGCTCAACTTTTTTTCGTGCCTCAGCTGCTAGTTTCTCTTTATCCACAGTAAACTGGGTATTAAATTGGCTGGAACGTTCATCAGTGCGATCGCTCTTCATAGAGAACTGACTTGCCAAGGAGGGATCGACTTGACGATCGTCTTGAATATTAGAATTTTTTGGAGTATTGTCTGGCTGCGCTTGATATTCTCGTCTGATACTTGGGATTAACTTGGTTAAGATTCTACCGACACCTAGTTCCTCAAACTGCATTTCCTCTTGGGACAGCAGATAACCGATGCTTTCAGACCAGCGCACAGGAGATGTAATCTGATCTGCTAACTGGGACGCAATCTCTTCTTGTCGATAGGGTCGTGCATTGACGTTGCATACCACAGGAATCGTCAGTTCTGAAAAAGAAAAGTTTTCCAGATACCGCGCAAACTCTTCTCTTGCAGAAACCATATAGGGAGAGTGAAACGCACCACTTGTGTTGAGAGAAACGTAAACCGCTCCCTCATCTACTAGGACTTGCTTGGATTTCTCGATGTCTGCTTTCAGACCTGATACAATGGTTTGATGTGGCGAATTGTAGTTTGCAATATAAACTGCTGACAGTCCATGAAAGTCTAGCATTGTCCGAATATCGGCTGCGGCAGGGCCAATTACAGCTGCCATCGCACCATTGGGTGTACGGCTCATGAGTTCTCCGCGCTTTGCCACTAGGCGAATACCATCTTCAAAGGAAAAGGCTCCTGAACTGTGAAGTGCGTTGTATTCACCCAGACTGTGACCAGCTAAGAAATTAGGTAGCTTTCCAGATTCGGCTAGACGCATTTTGTACGACAGTGCATTAACGACAAAAAGCGCCGGTTGAGTGAATTGTGTCCGATCGAGCTGGTTGTTTGGATCTTCTGTACACAATGTAACTATTGAATACCCAAGAATGTCACTGGCAATTTCCGTTTCCTCTGGAAATATTGCGAACAGTTGTTTTCCCATTCCTCTTGTTTGTGAACCCTGCCCAGGGAAAAGATAAGTAATCATTGTAAATTAAGTTGCGATTCAGTATATAAGTTCCCCACTATGGCTCCCAAGGAAATTTTCCTTCGTTAACGTATCTCCGAATCTTGTCGAGATTCTCTTGAGAGCAAAACAACTGCTCGTTTGTCGAAACTGCCAACGATTGCGATCGCATCAGCATATCGTTTAGCTGGTGCATATATTTTTTATACTCGGATACGGCTGAATTCGACAGTCGGCTGAGACGAATCAAATGCTTACGTAACAGAGATTCGCTATCTTCAGAATAGGCATCCACTAAACCACTAGCGGATGCGTCCTGGACTGAAATCGGCATGGTCGTCAACGTCATGTAATGAGATTTTTGCACACCCACTTTGCGAATTAGAAATGGTAACACACAGGCGGGAAACAGACCAAACATGAGTTCGGAGAGCGCGAAAGTTGCTGATTCATCCGCCAGTACGATATCGCAGGCGGCAACAAATCCGACTCCACCAGCCCGCACCCTACCTCGCACATGGGCAATTGTGACAAATGAAGCGATCGCCAGCTGCATCCATAAATGATACAAACGTTCAGCATTGACCCTCCCAGCAGCATCATTCTGTTCAGCGATTTGGCGAAAGTCTGCACCAGTACAGAAAACATCCGGCAGTCCCTCAATCACAACGACACAAACCGCTTGTGATTTCTCTCTAGTTCTATTCTCACAAATGGCAAGGACATCTGTAAGTTCGGTTACAAGACGGTTGGTAATCGCATTCTCGGAATCTGACTGACACAGCTGAATGCGACAAATTGACCCCTGAAACCGGACGTTGATAGTTTGATACGTTAGCTCACCCATTCATACTCACGATGGAATTCTCGAATCTCGCGTAAGGTCAACAATGGTTTATCTTTCCAGGCCGATCGCATACCCGTAAGCATTGTGGGGTCTAAAGTCACATTTCTCGTTCCGAACCGGACACTGCGATTGCCCTGGAAAAGGTCTTCGTATTCCTCAATGGAAATCTGATAGCGTCGGTCTAGCATCGCCGCGATCTCAAACTGACGCTGCCACTGCTGTCCATTTGCTGTCACCACGCCACTGTAGAACTCGGAGCAACAGCCCGAACCGTAGGAAAAGCAACCTAGTCGCTTTGGTGTCGTGAAATCACCATTGTCAATTGTACTGGACAAAGATAACATCACCGTTCCGCCCATAATATTGCCCACCCGTTGGCAATAGCGAAGTCCTAGTGCAACTCGCTGATTAAAGTCAAGTTCAATATCGTTTAACTTTACCTTAGTGAATTTACGCATCATCATCCGGTGTGCCCCTTTGACCATGCCACCAAAAGGCGTGTGAAATGTTAAGTAACCAAAGGTATTTTGATAGTCTACGCCTGAAACTCGCTTCTGATACTCAATAAACGCGTTCTCACAGCAGTCGAGATACGACATCAAAGACAGATCGGCATCTCCCGATTCACTGTCTGGCACGGGACGGCAGGTATCCATGACCTCGTAGCCGTAATAGCCGTTTGCGCCCACATCGACTTGAAACACCTTTGGGTCGTCACTAACGAGGATGGCTACTGCCCCTGCACCTGAACTTGGCTCAAAATAAGACCAGTCGTTGGTGAGTGCTTCACCCCCTGGGGTGACAACGAATCGGGAGATATCGGTAGCTACAACCAACGCCTTAGCACCCGGTGATGTTTGCGAGAGGATGAAATTAAGGGCCATTTGTAGTCCGGCAGTTGCCGCATAGCACGCTTGCTTCAACTCAAATAAGCGACAGCACCGATTCAAACCCAGGTATTGATGAATGTAGGCGCTAATGGATTTACCAAAATCAATCCCTGATTCTGAGCAGGTAATGAGCAATTCTATTTGTCCTTTTTCCTCTTCTGAGAGGGAGTCGATTAAAGGTTTGGCAGCATTGACACCAAAAGTGATGGGATCTTCAAACGGGAGGGCAACTGCTTTTTCCTTCATTAATAAATTTTCAAACCGCCGCATATCTAGCTGTCGATGACGAGCCAGATCCATCACATCAAGGACGACACTACCGCCAAAAGCATTCATGCTTTCGATTCCAACTGATATCATGATTGTTCCTCGCTTAACATCGTCCGAGACATAATGCCGTATTGATGCCGCCAAACCCCATACTCAGGGCGATCGCATATTCGATCTGATGTGTAACAGATTTTTCCCGAACCCAGTTAAAACTTGAGTCGATTGGACTTTCTAAGTTTAGCGATGGATGAAGCATTCCAGCACGCATTTGTAGAACTGTTGTCACCACCTCAACAGCTCCTGCGGCGCTCAGTCCGTGACCGATCAGTGACTTGGTTGTATTGATATATGCGTGGGACAAACCTGCCTCGCGAATGGCTGAAATTTCAGTATCGTCCCCAGCGATGGAACCGCTACCGTGGGGATTGATATAGTCGATCGCTGGCGGCGACAATCCAGAACGAGCCAATGATTCTAAGATGACAGACAGTTCACCTTCTTTGGATGAATTGGGGTTGCGGTTTCCGTCCATCCTGGTCGCCCACCCCAAAACTTTGGCATAGGGCGAAACGCCAGAACGAGCTGCTGTATCCTCTTTTTCAATCACCACCACACCACAAGATTCGCCAAAAATAAATCCGTCGCGATCGCGATCGAAAGGGCGACTGGCTAATGATGGCTCATTAGCATAACGATTTGACCCCATAGCCCCCATAGCTCGCAGTCCTCGACACTCCCAATGGGACAGATCCATCAAAGCTCCCATAGCGATGCAGACATCAACTCTACCACTTGCAACAGCTTCGCTCGCCTCAATGACTGCCAACTGACCGCTAGCCGACGCGCCTCCTACGGTATGCGCGAATCCTTTCACAGGAAAATATTGGGTACAGAGTCCACAAATATCACTGTCAAGAAATGTCGTGCCATAACTCGGTCTGAGAAAATGAGTCCGATCTGCATACTTTTCCTGAATCAGCACCAATTCACGCTGCTGGAAATTCGATCCACCAACAATCAGACCGATCCGGCAAGGATCGACATCATCGAGTCGGGCATCCCGCCATGCTTCATCCAGGGTAGAAACTCCGACTTGAGCCGACCATGAGGCTGTCCGTAAATCTCTTTCGGCAATCCCATCAGGAATGATGAGATTGTCAATTTCGCAACCCAACAGACGCAGATTGGCATCAACGATTTTTCGTCCAGGTCGATTGAGTTCAGCAAAAGCAGATTTCCCAGCCAGTATCGCCTCTAAAAAATTAACTTTTCCTTGCGCGATCGCAGTGGTGACTCCAACTCCTGTAATAAGTATTTTAGGTAAACTGATGTTTCTCATACAGCAGATTGGTAAACTCGCCTATACTCTTGGCTTTTGCAAGCTCAATTAGGGGGATTTGTAGCGACAGCGATTCCAGCGTCATCATGACAATATCGGCTCGATCCATTGAGTTGGCTCCTAAGTCAGCGAGTCGATCCGTCTCAACAATGGAATGGCTCTCCAGTTCTGGAATAACTTCACAAGTGTGTTGGACAATGATGTTAAAGATACTATCCCTTGTAATCTCTGTTGTCATCTCGATTCTCATTTAATTGAACCAGTATTTATGCTCTCCTTTTTGCCTTTACCAGCATATACCCAAGATTCTCACACATATCCTCAAACATTCCGACCCAACGGCCGATCGCTTGACTCTCAACGTATTGCAGAATTTCGGTCTCATACTGTTTGAACGCGACTTTAACCTTTGGAACCAGAGGAGGAATCACAAATTCGGTTACGTCATCAATTTCGATCAAGTCAAACCCAGCTTCATCCAACAGTCCTGGATAATCTTCCTTGGGAATAAAGACCGAATGAATTTTTTCTTTGGCAAACGTCTTAAATTCTTCGGTAATGTTTGACCGTGTTGGCAAGTCAGCGATTAGTAATGTGGCCCCTGGCTTCAAGATTCGATAAGCTTCTTGTAGGGCTTCGCGGTGTCCCATGTGAAAAATGGTTTCAAAAAACCAGCCTCCGTCATAGGTTGCGTCATCGCAGGGCATTTCCAACGCATTGCCCTGGATGAAGCGGACTCGATCGGACATACCAGCTTCCTGGGCTAGCTGCTTCGCCTTGTCGTATTGGTACTTGCTGATGGTAATTGCATCAACGAAACATTCTTTCGCTTTTGCAATCCGCATAGCTGGCACACCAACACCGCATCCCAGATCGCAGAAGCGTTCTCCTTGAGATATCTCCGACTTGTCGATCATAATCTGAGTCAGGCGATCGGCTGCCTCACCAAGACTGGCGTCAGGATTCTTTTCGTCCCAGTAGCCCCAATGAAACTGCCCGTCAAAGATGAGATGCCCTCCTTGACCTCCGGGCGCATTATACATTTCTGCTACCTTTTCTGGTATCGGACTGCTGATAGTTGCGCCATTTTCCTCAATATCAGACTTACTCACTGAGTCTCCCATAACCTATAAACAGGATTTATATTCTATGAACCTAATTTTGCTAAAAGCATTATAGGTTATAAGCAGTTAGGTGAATGTTTACACTTGTGATTATTCCCGTTATTAATTTATATCAAGATTTATGGAGCAAATAACTTCAACAGAATTTAAGTCAGATTTTCTAACTGAAGCACGAGTTAGTCTAGGATTGGCTGTACCCTTAGCAGTTGCTCAACTAGCTGAATTTACCATACCTGTGATCAATTCGGTAATGATGGGTTTACTTGGCACTCAAAATTTAGCGGCGGGTGCTTTGGGTGTAGTTATTTTTCTGACTCTGGCATCTATTTGCATTGGTATTCTCAGAGCAGCAGGGGCGCTTGCTGCCGAGGCTTTTGGAGCAAACAATCTGGATAGGGTCAGCCGGATTAATTGTCAAGGACTGTGGCTGGCAGTTGCCCTATCTTTACCCGCAATGCTTCTGTTATGGAACTGTGATTCTATACTGCCCTTATTAGGTCAAGAAGAAAGCAATATTTTATTGACAAAAAGCTATTTACATGTTGTGGTTTGGGGATTACCTGCCATGCTGGGTTTTTTATATTTAAAACAAATTGCCGCTGCCATCAATTTTCCCCAATTTGGCATGGTAATTATAGTTGTCTCTTTACTGCTGAATATACCTGTCAATTACGTACTGATGTTTGGCTTTTTAGGTTTCCCTGCCCTTGGTTTAGCTGGAATAAGCTGGGGAACGATGCTCGTTTATTGGGTGAGTTTCTTAGCCTCAGTTATGCTGATTTATTTTCATCCTAACAGTAGAGACTACAAGCTTTTTCGCTATTTGGATGAGTTTGATCGAGAGATATTTGGTAAAATTTTTCAGATCGGATGGCCGACGGGAATTCAATTAGCAATTGAAATGGGGCTGTTCACCATCACGGCAATGCTAATGGGAAGGTTGGGAACCTCCAGTTTAGCAGCCCATGAAATTGCTCTCCAGGCATCCAGTATCTTTTCAGCAATTTCAATGGCAATTTCTTACGCGGTTACAGCGAGAGTAGGGCAGATGATGGGAGAGAAGAACCCTAAGGGAGTAATGAGGGCAACCTTTGTTAATCTTAGTTTAAGCGCACTGTTGGCGTTCATTGTAGCGATAGGTTTTGAACTGTTTTCCCAACCCATTGCCACCCTTTATTTGGACATTAATAATCCTGATAATGCCGTAGCAATTACTCAGGCAATAAATTTCTTAAAATTGGTTGCAGTCTACCAAGTTTTTTCCAGTATTAAAGGAATTGCGGTTGGGGCTTTGTTAGGATTGCAAGATACGCGCGTACCTATGATAATTAACACATTGTCTTTCTGGGGTGTTGGGCTGGGTGGAGGTTATCTAATGGGAATAATTTTAGGATGGGGAGGAACTGGTTTATGGTACGGTTTAATTATGGCTCCGGCAATTTCCAGCCTAATTTTAGTAGGGCGGCTTTATCTGAGAGCGAAAAAATTTGAGGGAGATTTAACTGGAGTCCCCGATCAGACCCCAGTTTCAACCTTGTCTACTTAGGCAAAGTATCCTAGAGATAGCAACCAAGGTAGTATGCAATTTGGGCAACTTGGTTTGGCTCTCGCATCAGGGTAAAATGATCTCCATTAATGATGTGTACACTCAGTTGACCTTTAATTAGCGTGTCCCATCTAACTCTGTCTCCACCATTACTGACTGTATGCGAGGCTTGGGCGACTGACTCACTTGCTAGAAGTGATAAAACTGCCCCGTTATATGGCTGCGGGTGATACTGGGTTAAAGCCAGCATATTTACTTGAAAAACCCGCCATAAGCGCTGTAATTGCTCCAAAGACAACTCAGATGGGAAAAGTTGATGATGTTGGGTAAGTTTGAATACTTGCTCTAAAGAAACTAGTTTTCCTTCTAGTGACTCTAGAACTGAGTGCAAGCTTTGTCTCGACTGCCCAGCTAAATCTTTTATGAACTCCACAAGGAGTTGATCTTTACCCGGTATGTCTTCAGCAGTCGGGATATGGCTATCAATCAGAACTAACAATGCAACTGTTTCCCCTCGATGAATAAGCTGTTGTGCTATCTCGTAGGAAATTATACCTCCCATCGACCAGCCGATAAGGTGATAAGGGCCCTGAGGTTGCACCGTCAAGATTTCCTCAAGGTAGTGACTAGCCATCGCCTCAATGGTGGTCAAAGTCAGCTGTTGTTCTATCAAGCCTAATGATTGCAGTCCATAGATAGGATGTTCCTGCCCTAACTGTTGGGAGAGTGCTGCATAGCACAGTACGTTCCCACCTACCGGATGAACACAGAATAGAGGAACTTGTTCTCCTTTAAGCTGAATGGGGACTAATACTGAATTAATCACATTAGACATCTTTGAAAAAGAATCTGAAACCTTTATCTTGTCTTGGTGAAAACCTAATTTCTGGAGATGTTTATTAATAGTAGGATGATTACTGGCTTTGAGCAGTTGGGATAGTTGGGCAATAGTGGGGTTCTGAAGCAGGGTAGCCGAGGGCAACTCTACCTGAAATATATTCTTTATTTGAGCCATGACCCTCACTGCTACAAGGGAATCTCCTCCTAACATAAAGAAATCATCGTGGATTCCCACCTGCTCAAACCCAAGAACATCCTCCCAGATACCAGCAATAATCTGCTCAAGCTTGTTTCTCGGAACAACATAAGCCTGAGTTATTGGTGGTCGTTGGTATAGCTGTTTGGGTAGATCCTCCTTCGATGATTCTTCTAAAAAACTAAGTAGTGTAGAGACTTGGTTTTGCTCAATCCGAGAATGTAAATCTCGTGTGGATACAATAACTTGAGGCAGTGTATTACACAAAAGACGACGAAAAACATCTACGCCCTCTGCGGGTAACAGCCCTAACTTATGGTCTTTGTGAAGTATATTTGTAGTTGCGATCGCTTGTTCGTACAGACCAGAATCAGCAGGTTGACTAATATTTGAGTCAAGATAATCTGAGCGGACTTTGTTTAGCGCCTCTTTATCTTGTAACGATACAACAAGCTTGCCGATGTGCTTCGCTTGTGCCATATACTCAAAAGCGATCGCCACTTCTGAAATTGGGAATACTTGATGAGGAAGGGGACTAAGATTTCCATTTTTGAAGTGTTGCACCACTTCCAGGAATATGGAACTAAAGTTAGGGATATTCGGCTCCAAATCTATGGTAAAGAAGGATAAGCTTTTCTCAGAAAGCCGTAAACCTACCTGGCTGTTCTCATCGATATTTTGCTTGCCAAGTTCCAGAAAACGTCCGTAAGGTACTAGAATTGACAAGCTTTTGGGTATAAATTCTCCCCCTAAAGAGTTCAAAACGACATCAATACCCTTGCCGTTAGTGTATTGCATCACTTCATCGGCAAAAGCCAAAGACCTTGAATCCATCACATATTCAATTCCCAGAGAATGCAGAAACGCCCGTTTTTCTGGACTGCCAGCTGTGACAAAGATTTCTGCGCCGAGCATCTGGGCAATTTGGATCGCAGCCATGCCCACACCTCCGGCGGCGGCATGGATGAGAACACTTTCCCCTTTGCAAAGCCTGCCCAATTTATTCAGCGCATAGTAGGCTGTCATAAAGGAAATCGGAATTGTTGCTGCCTCTTCTAAACTCAGATGATTTGGTTTGGGTGCGACATAGGAGGCGGAAGTTGTTGTAAATGCGCTAAAGCAGGAAGAAGAAAAAGCAATGACTTCATCTCCTAATTGATAACCCTCGACACCTTCTCCCAGCGCCACAATCTTTCCTGCACATTCCAAACCGAAGTTTAAAGGAGTATTAGATTGAACTGGAAGCATCCCCAGCGCTAAAAGCACTTCCTTGTAGTTGAGTCCGGCAGCACATATCTCTATTTCTACTTCACCTGCACCTGGTTTCTGGCGTTTGGCAGTTTGAAATCTCAAGGTTTCTAAAATACCAGGAGAGGATATTTCCAAACAAAAATTCTGGCTTTGGGAAGCGGAAAAGGTTTTTTCCCTTTCATCGATTCGATCGGGTGTTAAGGGAAGATCCAAGGTTCCGATTCGTTGTTTTGCCGCCGCTGCGGCCATCCCGACTTCTTGCCAGCCATCCCAGTTAATACTTACTGTGAATGTTCCATTTTCTGAGGTTTTATGATGAGCGAAGGCATCAAGAAAGGCATTGGCTGCACAATAGTCTACCTGTCCAAAGTCATTGAGAATTGAACTGAGTGATGAACAAAGAATAAAGAAATCTAGCTGAACATCCTTGAAGAGAGCATCAAGTACCAGGGTTCCCCTGATTTTCGGAACAATAACTTTTTTTGCTATTTCTGGTGTTTTTAGCTGAATCACGCCTCCCCCAGGAACACCTGCTGAGTGGATCACACCATTAATTTGACCAAATCGCTCTAATGCTTGAGCTATGGCGTTTTGCATTTGTTCCAGGTTGGTAACATCTGCATTGACAATCAAAACCTTGGTACCCAGTTTCTCTATTGCTTGCAATTTTTGGATCTTGCAACTTGTATCATCTTGAGCCTCATGACTAGCTAGCCATTGTTCCCAGTCAGTTTGAGCCGGAAAATCAGAACGCCCTGTCAGGATCAATTTAACCTTAACTGTTAGCGCCAAATATTCCGCCAGTGCCAGTCCTATACCTCCAAGCCCACCTGTAATCAGATAGACTCCGCCTTCCTTTAACCTTTGTATTCTCCCATCTGAGTTCTCTAATCTGACTGACTCGAAAGTTTGTACCCAACGATGTTGTTTACGGTAGGCAATAATTTGTTGGTCAGATTTAACCTTTAATTCTGCTTGCAGCTGTCCGATCAGTTGCTTCTCTTGCCAGGTTTTTGATTGCGGAATAACTACGTCAACACTACGACAACTTAAGTAAGGGTATTCTTTAGGAATAGTTTTCACCGGGCCGATTAAAGTGGCTTGCTCAGGACGTAGTTTCTCTTCTGCGGTTACGTCCTGCATATTATTTGATATAACTATCAATTGAAAGCGATCGGTAACATTTTGTTTACCAAATGCCTGAGCAAGAAATAGCAAACTGTAAAATCCTAAATCTAAAGCTTGGTCAATTCCTGCCAATTCTGATGCAGCGTGACTTTTTTCGGCTAGACTCCATAAATGAACGATGGTTTTAGGGATATCTCCCAATTCTGCCAACAAAGTTTCGTAGTCCTTGGGTTGTCGAGGATTGAGGGTATATGAGCCTTGATTTTCTTTTTTAAAGGACTCTCCTATCTTGACAACAATCACTTTTTGAGATTCGTTTTTAAGTTGTTTTGCCAGTTGAGAACCCAAGTTGCACTCATTGATAAACAGCAGAACGCTGCCCTGTAATTGCTCTAATTGACTAACAGAAAGTGGCGACCTTTTCCAGGATGGGACATAAAACCAATCAGCAATATCCAGATTTTTACTTGGTGTTGCTTGAGACTCAAGGACATTTTTTCTTAGTGGTTCAATCCAATAACGTTGGCGTTCAAAGGGATAAGTAGGTAAGGGAAGACGATAATGCTGCTCTTGCTTGTACAATCCAAACCAATCCACCTTTGCCCCAGCAAGCCAGAGTTGCCCCAGTGTGGTGAATAAAAAAGCTATATCCGATTGTTCCTCTTGGGGATGACGGACTGAAGTTAACACCGTTTGTGCAGCTGCTTTGTCTGGATGCCTTTTAGCTAATGTAGTTAGCGTCCGTCCTGGCCCCACCTCTAACAGGATTTGCTCAGGTGTTGCCAACAACTTCTCTACACCTTGGGCAAATAGGACTGTGGAACGCAGATGTTGAGCGTAATAGTCAGGATTTATGGCTTGTGTAGTGGTAATCCAAGTACCAGTAAGGTTGGATATATAAGGAATGTTGGGAGGATTTAAGGTAACTTGTTTTACCCGATGTGCAAATGTCTCCAAGATCGGTTCCATCATCTGGGAGTGGAAGGCATGGTTCGTATGCAGACGGCGGCATTCAATGCCTTGTGTAGCCAGTTGATTTTCTAGGGCATCTACTGCTGTTGTGGAACCGGAAACTACGCACTGGAACGGTTGGTTAATTGCTGCTAAGGAGAGTTCTTGTCCTAACAGAGACTTTACTCTGTCTTCGGGCAGGGGAATAGCAAGCATTGCCCCATTGGGAAGTTGCTGCATCATTTGCCCCCGTGCTGCTACCAGAGATAAGGCATCTTCTAAGGAAAAAACTCCGGCGATACAAGCGGCGACATATTCGCCAATACTGTGACCGATCGCAGCCACAGGATTCACCCCATAAGACTGCCATAATTTAGTTAAGGCGTATTCAATCACAAAAATAGCTGGTTGAGCGATCGCTGTTTGTTGAAGTTGCTTTGATGCGCGATCGCTATTTTCCTCATCAGGGTAGATTAGATGACGCAGATCGAGTCCTAATTGAGGCAAGAGAATTTCTGAGCATAAATCAACTTGTTCTCGAAATATTGCCTCGGTTTGGTAAATTTCCCGCGTCATATTCACATACTGGGAACCCTGTCCGGGAAACATGAAGACAACAGACCGATCTACAACTTCAGTGCAGTTGCTAAAAACTTGTTTTGATTCTAAACTACTTAAAACTTTGACGGCTTCTCCTAAGTTCTGACAAACCACCATCCTGCGGTGGTTAAAAACCCAGCGACCAATGCTGAGAGTATAAGCGACATCAGCTAAATTAAGTTCGGGATGCTGTTTTAAATGGTCAGCTAGATTAGATGTTACCCGTTCGAGTGCGATCGCAGTTTTAGCTGAAAGTACCAACAGTTGATAATTTCTCCCCTGCTCCCTGCCCCCTGCCCCCTGCCCAAAAACAGGTGCTTCCTCAAGAATTACGTGAGCATTAGTACCCCCAATTCCAAAAGAACTAACCCCAGCTCGGCGAGGAATGTTATTTGTTTTCCATTCACTAAGAGTTGTATTGACGTAGAAAGGACTATTAGCGAAATCAATTTTGGGATTGGGTGTCGAGAAGTTCAAACTAGGAGGCAACAATTTGTGTTGTAGCGCCATTACACTTTTAATCAGACCTGTCACACCTGCTGCTGCATTCAAATGTCCGACATTTGTTTTCACCGAACCAATGGCACAGAAGCCTTTTTTATCAGTACTCTGAGCAAAAGCTTGCGTTAAAGCAGCGATTTCAATCGGATCTCCTAAAGGCGTGCCAGTTCCGTGGGCTTCGATATAGGAAATTGTCTCGGCATCTACTCCAGCCACAGCTTGAGCCTCGGCAATCACTGCCGCTTGACCATTAATGCTGGGAGCAGTGTAACCCACTTTCAGGGCACCATCGTTATTGATAGCCGAACCTTTAATGATTGCCTGGATGCAATCTCCATCAGCTAGAGCTTCGTTTAACCTTTTTAAAACAACAATTCCGACACCGCTACCGCCAATAGTTCCCTGTGCATTGGCATCAAAAGCACGGCAGTGTCCATCGGGGGATAGAATCATTCCCTCTTGATACAAATAACCCGTGTTTTCCAGAAAGCTGAGAGAAACTCCACCAGCCAAAGCCATGTCACATTCCCCGTTGAGCAAACTTTGGCAAGCAAAGTGAACAGCAGCTAAGGAAGTAGAACAGGCCGTTTGCACATTCACCGCCGGCCCTGTCAAATTGAGTTTATAAGCCACCCGCATCGGCAAAAAATCTTTGTCGCTGGAGATTAGTAGTTGCAAAGGATCGACTGTCTCTAAAAGGTCGTGGTTTGGAGTTAGATTATTGAGCAAATAACTATTTAGACCCAGACCCGCATAAACACCGATCAAACCCTTGTAAATTTGGGGATTGTAACCAGCCTGTTCTAAAGCTGTCCATGCCGATTCTAAAAATAGGCGCTGTTGCGGATCGATGATCTCAGCTTCTCTAGCACTATAACCAAAGAAATTCGCATCAAATAACTCCATGTCTGACAGAACAGCATTAGCTTTTACATAGTTGGAGTTACTCAGCCAATCTGGATTAACGCCAGCCTTTAACAATTCCTCGTCTGTAAACCAAGTAATAGATTCTACCCCAAGAGATAGATTCTGCCAAAATTCATCAATATCTTTGGCTCCTGGAAACCGTCCCACCATTGCAATAACGGCGATTTCATAATTATTTAACTCTTCGTTGTTATTGACATTATCCATTGCCATATCTTCACTATTGATTACGAGAACGGTGCTGTCGCCTGAGTTGTAATTGTCCGTTTTTTAAAGCTTTAATATCACTCTGAATTTGGTTGCGAAGATTATTTTTCTCGGATGTATCTTGTTTAAGCAAATTCCCGCTTAAGTATTGACTTAAAGTCTGGATAGTTGGGTACTTAAACATATCAAGTATTGACAGTTCCGAACTCAATACTGCTTGCAATTGTTGATTAATTTGTACTAGAAGTAACGAATGACCTCCCAGTTCAAAAAAATTATCGCAAATTCCCACTTTTTCTACTTGTAGCGCCTTTTGCCAAACTTCAGCGATGATTTTTTCCACCTCTGTTTTTGGCATTACATAATTAGCTTCATCTAAAAGAGTTGGCTCTGGTTTCGGAAGAGCGCGACGGTCTACTTTTCCATTGGGGTTTACAGGTAGTGCTTTGAGAAACACAAAAGCAGAAGGCATCATATAATCAGGTAATTTCTGTTTGAGGAAGCTCCGTAACTCGCTAGTACTGGGGGGGTGAAGGGGAACAATATAGGCGATCAGACGCTTCAAATTGGGATTGTCTGCTTCTGCAATCACCACAGTTGAGCGGACTTCTGGGTGTGTCTCTAGTACAGCTTCGATTTCCCCAGGTTCGATGCGAAAGCCGCGAATCTTAACTTGATTGTCGCGGCGACCAAGATATTCAATATTGCCATCGGGTAAGTAACGACCGAGATCGCCCGTGGCGTAAATCCGTTCTCGAACAGAGCTTTCTCGCGGACTAACAAATGGATTGGTGACAAATTTACGCTCAGTAAGTTCTGGGTTATTGAGATAGCCTTGCGCTAGACATTCACCACCAATAAAAATTTCTCCAGCGATGCCGATGGGCATTAGATTGTAGTGTTCGTCCAAGATGTAGATTGCGACACCAGGAATGGGACATCCAATCGGAGGCAAGACTGGCCAAGAGTTGACATCCTGCTCCAGAGTGAATGATGTGATGACATGAGTTTCCGATGGGCCATATTGATTTTGTAAAATGCATCTAGGCGCATCTCGAAACATCTGGGAAATTGCTGAGGTGATTCTGAGAGCTTCGCCAGCGATAATCACTTCCCGCAAGGTATGCAAAGAACGTTTTGAGATCCGAAGTTGTTCGGCAAGACTGCTCAGAGCAACATAGGGAAGATACAAACGCTGAATCTGCCGATCTTCTATTAACTTAGCTAATCCAGCCGGGTTGGTACGCACGTTCTCGTCAATCAGTACCAGGCTACCTCCACCGCCCAGAGTGGAGAATATCTCCTGAAATGAGACATCAAAATTCAGTGAGGCGAATTGCAGGGTTCGAGGTGTTTGACATTCTCCGGCTTGAGAAATCTGCCACTGGATCAAATTCATCACGGCTCCATGTCCCATAGCTACCCCTTTGGGTTGTCCGGTAGAACCCGATGTATAAATGACATAAACCAAGGAGTTCGCAGGTAGTAGGGGAGACGGCGAAATTTCCTGTGGTACTTCGCCCTGCTCTACGGACAAAATCGGCAGTTCTTGTTTCTTTGACTCGAACAGATTTATCAGTCGATCGCGGAGCTTTTCCTCAGTCAGGATAACGATCGGCTCTGCATCTTCGATGACAAAAGTCAGACGTTGCTGCGGATAAGCCGGATCGAGCGGCAAGTAGGCAGCCCCCGCCTTCAGAACTGCGAGAATCGCCACTACCTGGGAAATGGAGCGTTCAGTGAATATACCCACAATCATGCCAGGGAAAACACCCATCTCCCGCAGACGGCTAGCTAATCCAGCAGATTGCCGATCTAATTCCAAATATGTCAGCGATCGCTGATTGTGGATAACCGCCACTGCTGACGGTGTTTTCTGTGCTTGGATCTCAAATAGGTGGTGGACGCATTTCTGTAGGTCATCAGCTTTTTTGCGGACGCGATCGCCAATGCTGCATTTATTCAGCAGGTTTCTTTGTTCTTCGTTACTCAGTAACTCCAAGCTATGAATCGGTTGATTGGGGTTTTGGCAGACCACTTTTACCAGATTGCTAAAATGTTCTGCCAGCCGGACGATAGTGGGTTGCTGAAAAAGGTCGGTATTATACGCCATATTCACCAAGATTTCGTTGCATTGCTCAACGATTTCCAGGCGGAGTTCGATTTCCCCTGCTGGACTAGGCCCTGCTACTACCGAAACGCCCTCCATTTGATCTTGCAATGTCTGTTCTACCTCTGGTCTCCAGAAACTTTGCATCGCAAAGGAGGTTTGGAACACCGGGGAATGCGCTAGATCGCGAGAAATGCAAAGTTCGGAAACCTGTTTGGGAAACGGAAAGTGCCCACGATCCAGTCCATCGGCTACTGTGACTTTGAGGCGCTGCAACAACTCAGCAAATGGCTCCTTGACGTTAATTTGCGTTCTAATCGGAACCATATTAATAAAGTAGCCCACAGTGTTGGCAAATCGATCTTCAGGTCTTCCTGCACTTGCAACGCCAACAATGATGTCGCTTTGAAGGGTATATCGAGCCAGCAATGCCTGATAGATTCCGAGCAATAACACGAACAAGCTGACATTCTGATTCTTGGCCAAAGCTCGAAGCTGGTGGGTTGTATTTGATTCCAACTTACTGGAGATTGTCGTACCTGCATAGGTTTGGCTGGGGGGATGCTCCCGGTCGAATGGCAACGCCAGCAGTGGCAGAGTACCGCTCAGTTGCTTCTGCCAATAGGATAGACTGGCTTTGCCGCGTTCGCTACAGATTAATGCCTGTTCCCAAGCAACGAAATCTGCATAGTCGGCGCTCTCTGGCGAAGCAATTGCAGGTTCGCTTCCTTTTGAGAACGCGGCGTAGGCGTGCAGGAAGTCGTGCAACAGAATGGGCAAAGACGATCCGTCAACTACCAGATGATGAATCACAATTAGTAACTTGTGGCGGTTCTGCGACTGGTGAAAGAGATGAAGGCGAACAAGTGGATCGCTTTCGAGATCGAAAACTCGATCGGCGGCGGATCTTAACCTATCTTGTAACACTGCATCCGTTGCGAAATCGCGATCGCTATCCTCGAAGAAAAACTCCGTCTGCGAACGAATGGTTTGGATGGGATTTCCTTTGTCGTCAGTGTGGAATTGCGATCGCAGTATCGGGTGACGCTCCATTAGGAAGGATGCTGCTTGTTTGATGGCATTAACATTAACGAGCCGATCGAATTGTAGCGTTACAGGGACGTTGTAAGCCGACATCTTCGGAACCAACTGGTGCAACAGCCACAATCCGCGTTGTCCTTCAGACAGGGGAAAAGTCGATACACGCACCTTGCTGGTTGTTTGTGGCTCGGAAACTGACTCTATTTCACTTGTCACATTCAGAGCGATCGCTGCCCGTTTTTGCTCAATTAGTCGGCACAAAGCTTCTACGGTTCCATAGTCTGCTAGTTCACGATGCCCGATCTCGACGTGGAGACGTTTTTGTAGCCGCCGTGCAATTTCCATACTACGAATCGAATCAACGCCTAGTTGCCAGAGGGATAGGTGCGGTCTAATTTCACTTTCGGTGAGGTCAATGGATTCAGCCACAATTGCGGTGACAATTTCCTGTACGCTCTGACTTGCGTCGTTTGGGTTGGAATTGTGAGGTGCGATCGCCCCGTTAAACTTCGGTTCATCTGAATTAGTACTGCTGGCAGCTTCCCAGAAACACCGTTTCTCAAATGGATAAGTGGGCAAAGCAATCCTCTGAACCTGTTTGTGTTCCCAAAGCGACACCCAAGGAATCTTGCCACCCTGAACCCAGAACTGGGCAAGTTTTTCGTAGTTCCGTTGTTCAAGGAATAGCTGTAACACCATCGCGTCAGCACCACCAGCCAGTAGCGTTTGCCATGAGTTGTCGGTTTCGGTAATATTTCCGAAATAAGTGGAAATATTGCTTGACAAATTGCCTTGGATATGAATCAGATGAGTCAGCCCACTCCTTAACTCATCAATGCTGTTGACGACCAGCGCCACTCTCGATGCCATCGCCTCGCGTCCTACCTGGAGCGTGAAGGCAAGATCCGCCAAGGAAACGTCTTGATTGCGATCGAGAAACTCGCTCAATTGAGATATTTGAGCTTGCCGACAATCGTCGTTCTTGGCAGATAAAATGATGATTTGGGGCGAATCCTGGGCAAGTTTCAGAGTCTCTTCACTTGGCTCTCGCCGATATTCTTCAACAATCAAATGAGCATTGACACCACCAGATCCGAGTGCAGTAATGCCCGCTCGTCTAGGCAAACAGATGCCATCAATCGTCAACGGCGACCAAGGCTCAAGTTCTGTCTGCAACTGAAACGGAAGTGAGGCAAAATCGATATCTGGATTAAGCGGTCTGACCACTTTTGTTGGACAAAGTTTTCTGTGTTTTAGCTGTAGCACGACCTTCATAAACTGCGCCATTGCCGAAACGGATTCGCCATGTCCGATGGTCGATTTCAGCGATCCCAGTCGGTAACATTGCCAACGCTCCTCAGCGCGATCGCCAAACACTTTTTTCAGGGCATTCAACTCCAGGGAGTCTGCAATTTCCAATCCCATTGCTGCTGATTCGATGTAACCCACTGACCTGGGATCGATGCCACCGCGATCGAGCGCCTGACTAATAACCTCAGCTTGGCGAAGCGGATTTGGGGTACCGTAAGCGTTGGCTCGACCGCTATGATTGACGGCACTGCTGCGAATAACCGCAACAATAGAATCGTTGTCCCGACGTGCATCCTTAAGACGCTTCAGGACAACAGCTCCTACACCTTCTCCAGGTACAAAGCCAGTTCCGCCTTCGCCGAAGACTCTTGGCATCTTCGATTCAGCCAGCAAGCCGACCTCGCAGAGATACTTATAATTCCTCGGATCGAGATACAGATTGACCGCGCCCACGATCGCCATTTGCAGGTCGCCGCGACGCAGTGCTTCACAGCCCTGGTGCAGCGCTACAAGGGCTGAGGAACACATTGTATCGACAGCTACGCTTGCCCCTCGGAGATCCATCGCATGGGAGACGCGATTGACCATCGCGGCAAAAGAAGTGTTGAATCCCACCTTGGTGACGGCACCATATACCCCAATGCGATCGCGCACCGCATCGTCGAGTCCTGACGGCGAATATCCCGCATCTTCAAATGCACGCCAGCATTCCTGCAAAAATACCCTTGCCTGGGGATCGATTTGAGCCGCTTCTCGTGGCGATATATTAAAAAATAGCGGGTCAAAAGTGTCAAAGTCTTCTAAAAATGCGCCCCATTTGCAGTAACTTTTTCCTTGTTCCCGTGCCATCTTTGGATCGGCTTCAAAGAAGCCATCCATGTTCCATCGGTTGTTTGGCAAGTCAGTGATGCAATCTCTTCCCGATTGCAGGTTTTCCCAAAATTCTGTCAGGGTATTAGCCTGGGGAAATCTACCGCTCATCCCAATTACGGCGATCGCATCTTCCATTGGGTCACGCGACTGATCTAAGGCGATCGTCTTGGCTGCAAAATCTGTAGACGGCTGCTTATTTGCAGTGCTTTCTTGGATGGCTGCTTTCGGCTCAGGATGGTCTGCCAATTTTACCAGCTTCGCAAAGTTTGTCCATTGAGTTTCGGCGAAATGGTTCACTAAGGCATCAATCGTTGATGCTTCAAAAAGCAATCCCGCCTTCACACCTTCAAAGTGTTTGTTGAGCGCATTGGTCAACTGGGCGATGATTATGGAATCAACACCATAAACGGCGAGGGGTTCTGATGAATCGATTCGGTTTCCATCCATCATCAGAACCTCACCGATCAGTTGTTTGAAGTAAGTCGTCCCCTTTTCCTTCAACGAAGAGGCAGGGGGAAGGGGGCAGGGAGCGGGGGGAAATGATTCCTGACTCCTGCCGTGGAGCAGAGCGGAACATGGGTCTGAGTCCCCCACTTCTTTTAAGTGGCTTTCGTTCAGGTGGGGTCGAATCTCCATCTGAACTATCCCCCTTGCTCCCTGCTCCCTGCCCCCCTGCCTCTTGCTCAATTCCTTCAGTGCAGATGAAGCACCTTCCTTGTCGTTCGGCTGCCTACAGTTAAGTGCTTGCTGTTGTGGGTCAGGTAGGGAAGAGATCGATTCTGACTGGCGAACAACACCATTGCTCTCAGCGACAATCACCTGTTGTCCCAACGAATCAGCCGAAGGCGCCGGGTAAGCGATCGCTTGGAAACCCTCTTGCTGGAGGACTCGTTTCCAGTCTTCTGCTAGCAGGAACGGCGATCCAGGTACTCGTGCATCTTCAGCTAACCACCATCCTGCCAACAAACCGAAAGTGAGATGGGAAATTAATGAAGTTTGGGTAATTTCATTGAGGAAAATCACACCTCGTCCGCGCAAGGCGGCTTTAGCGTTACGTAGAGAGCGGCGAATATTGGCTGTTGCATGGATACAGTTGGTGGCAATAACTATATCAAAAGAATCGATTGGAATGCCCTGCTTCGATAGAGGCTGGTCAACGTCAAATAATTGTGTCCGCAAAAACGGATACTTGGGTGCGAAGTGTCTTTCTGCGCGAACCAGAAATGCTGGGGAAATGTCTGTATAAAGATATTCACCAACCAGATTGCCAAAATGTTCGAGATGGTGTAATAAAGTTGCTGTTGTTGCTCCTGTACCAGCGCCAATTTCCAGAATTCTTATAGGTGTCAACTCATCGACCCGGCATCGTTCCTGTAGATAGTTAACTACAGTTTGGGCAAGCAGTTCGTTAAAATGCGTGGCGATCGCATTCTTTTCGTAGATTCCTTCTACCAGTGACATGGAACCATTGGGGAACATGATATCTGTTGCTCGCTTTTCTGCCTTCAGAATCGCTGGAAGTTCGCGCATACAAACATCCACCAACCTGACAATTGCCTGGATGTGAGGCATACTGTCCCAATGGATTTTATTGCGATTCCATTCGTCCCAGATATCACCGAGATTTTCTTGTACACTATCGGGGATAACTGCGATCGCCAGCCGACGACTCTCTTGCAGCCAGAGTTGATAGAATTCTGGAAGAGCGGGTGACAGAGTGGCACGTGGATGCAACAAGTCGAGGCTTGTCAGCGTGCCATGCAGCAATCTCAGCAGCAAAGTTTCTATTGCTGCAATCGGTTCTAGATATTGCTTTGCTATGGCTGCAACGCGATGGTCATGCCAAGGAACTTGCCTGAGTGCCGACTCAATACAAGACGGATTGACCGAGGGATAAACATCAAGCCACTCGTCGTCTTTGACCAAATCGAGCCTGTCTAAACTAGTGGTTTTCAAGAGAGCAAGTTGAGGCAGAGGGTTCACTAGAAAGGCTGACAGCGCATCTAAACCCTGTTGCGATGCGATCGGCTCAATCCCGCACTGTTTCATGCGGATTTTCGTGGCGTCAGGGATGGTGTTACCAGTGCCGACGTTCCAGTATCCCCAATTTATAACCTTTACAGGGAATGGGAGGCAACGGTTCAACTCGATTGCGAAAGAGTCCTTGAACGCGCAGCCTGCGGCATAACCGCTCATACCCCCACCGCGAGTTAAAGAAATAATAGAGGAAAAAAACAGCATGAAATCTAATGGCTCGTGTTTAAACACGGTTGCCATATTCACACTAACATCGATCTTGGATGACAAAATCGAGCGGAATCGGTTCTCGTCCATTTCACTGAGGCTTTGGTCGAATTGCCCAACAGCCGAATGAATGACACCATGTATCTGGGAGTACCGAGACTTGATGGACTTGTACGCTTCAGTCAGTGATTCTCGATCGGATGCGTCAGCCTGTAAATATTCCGGGGCGTGACCAATTTGTTTTAACGTGTCAAATTTTTGACGAATTTCATCGTCAATTTGCCGACGACCGATCCAGATGACTCTGGCATCGTAATTTTCAATAACGAAGCGTGACCAAGCGCTGCCTATGCCGCCTGCCCCGCCAATAACGACGTAGACACCACGGTTTTTATAAGCAGAATGAAACTCATCAGCTTGAGGGGTCGGAACGTTCCGCATTGGGATCGGAGTCTGTTGATACCATTCCCCGTCTCGCCAAGCGAAAACCTGGCCTGCGCTATCGTCGGGAAAATGTTCTAGATCGACAGATGAAAGCGATCGCCCTTTTTGCAGATCCAAAACGCGGACGTTCCAAGAAGGCAGTTCTTTGGCAAGGACACCTGAAAAACCATGCACGGCGGAATGCACCGGGTTTGACGACTCATCTTTATTGATAGCAGCAATCTGCGTCGTCATGAAAGTAAGAGCCAGATTTTTTGTAGCGTAGCCAGCCGAGAGCAGGGACTTGGCAATCCGAAAGACCGAAAGTATCCCGCCCTCTTGTGCAGATAACACTGTACCATCATCTAGCAACGAACAGTTATCTTCGGGAACGACAATGATAATGTGCTGCCAAGACGAATCTGTCTCTAACCTGCCTTTGAGAGACTCAATCCGGTTTTTTGCCATCTTACCAAAATAGGATGCGTTAGGAAAGCAAGCTCTCAGATCGTCTTTGAGTTCCGCATCTACACCGATAATCAGCGTTCGCTGTGTGCGATCGCTAAAAGGCAGGTTCGCTTTCAGTAAAGGTATTGCATCCCAGCACGGCACTAAGGCGTACAGCTTCGCCTGCGCCTCATCTTGCGCCAAATCTGACTGCCTTGCCTTCAGATCCTCCTCATCGCCATCAAGCGGGCAAATCCAATAACTTTCGCGGGCAAAAGCATAAGTAGGCAGACTAATTCGCTGGGGAAATCCCTTGGCGTAAAGTTTGCCCCAATCAACAGTCAGACCCTTAGTCCAGCCATCAACTAAAGCGGCGTATTCACAGTTATTCATCCAACCTGCGATCGCTTCAGACACATCCCTGTTTGCCAAAAGACTAGCCAGATATTCCTTGCCAGATTTGCTGTCTCCGTAGAACAATCCCGATTTGGTATCTGAATCCTTCCAAGCCATTTGCAGCTTATTTCTCAGTTCGGCCATCGACTCAACCACAAAGCCGAGACGTGTTTGCATCGCTTCTCGCCCAACTTGCAGCGTGTAGGACAGGTTGGCCAGGAAGTTTTCTTCGTCCTGGAGATTTTTAGAGCAATTCTCTTCTAAGAATGCTACCAAGTTGGCGACCTGACCCTTGAGACACTCGTTGTTCTTTGCAGAAAGAACGATTGGGAATGGGCCGGAAAACTCGCATCCACTATCAGTATAACTACGATACTCTTCAATAACGGCGTGTGCAAAAGCACCGGAAAAACCAAAGGAACTGACACCCGCCCGTCTAACGCCTTCGCTTTCCCAATCAGTCAGTTCGCGATTGATATAAAGCGGTGAGCCTTCCAACTTCAGGTAAGGGTTGAGCTGCTTGAGATTGGCGAGAGGGGGAATCTGGCGATGTTTAATCTGTAGTATTACTTTAATCAGCCCGGTGATGCCAGCAGCACCCTCTGCATGACCGATATTTGCTTTCACCGAGCCGATGGCGCAAAATCCGGTCTTACTAGTATACCGAGCAAATGCGTTCTTGAGACTGTTGGTTTCAATCGGATCGCCGAGCTTGGTTCCAGTGCCGTGAGCTTCTATATAGGTTAGCGTTTCGGGATCGATCCCAGCATCTTCCCATGCTTTGACGATCGCGTTTTCCTCACCCGCGACGCTAGGCGCAGACAGAGACGGTGTGTAGCCTCCGTGTGTAAAGGCAGTTCCCTTAATGACTGCGTGGATGCGATCGCCATCTTTCTCTGCCTGCTCCAGGGGTTTGAGCAGTATACTAGCAATACATTCGGCTGGCACATAACCGTCGGCGGCAGCATCAAATGTATGACAATGCCCGGTTGGAGATAAGGCTCCCAGTTTGGAAAAATAGCGGTAGTGCAGCGACGAGAGTAGCAGGTTAGCACCACCCACAAACGCCATTTCGCATTCCTTGTTTCGCAGTGCTTGACAGGCGTAATGTAGCGCCACCAAAGACGAAGAGCAGGCTGTATTAATCACCATACTCGGCCCCTTGAAATCGAACCAGAAGGAAATCCGGTTGGCGCTGATGCCGCTTCGTCCCGTCCCAGTATAGATATCAAGCGGCAAGCCCAACTCGACAATTTTCTCTGCGTAATCATCAAAACAGATGCCAGCGAAGACCCCCGTGTTACTACCACGCAACTGATTAACCACCCCGGCATCTTCTGCTGCTGCATACATACTTTGCATTAGCAAGCGGTTCTGCGGATCCATCCACATCGCTTCTCGCGGGGAAATATTGAAAAAGGCGGCATCGAATTTGTCTGCATCTTTGATGAAGCTGCCCCATTTGCAGTAGGTTTTGTCTTCGGAACCAGGATTTGGGTCAAACCAGGGACGATAATCCCAGCGATCGCGAGGCACTTCCCGAATTACATCTCTGCCGTCACGGATCAACTGCCAAAACCGATCGAGATCCTCGCATTCGGCGTAAGTGCTGTGCATACCGATAACTGCAATGTCGCCGTGCAGGTTTGCTGACACCTTTTCGTGGTGTTGCGATCTCGATCTATCCAACTTTTCTGGAATAGTTCTGTGCTGGGTTCTCCTTTCACCAAGCAGTTGTAGAAAAGCAGCAGGATGTGAGTCTACGAAAAAATTCACTACCTCCATGAGGCTGGGGTATTCAAAGAACAATGTGGCATTTAGTTCCAGGTCGGTATCCTGTTCGATGCTGGCTGCGATCGCCACCAATTCGGTCGATCCCAAACCTAGCTGCATCAAATTGGTATTCACCTCCGTTTCACCGATCGATATCTGCGCTGTGATGTTGATTTTGTCGATGAGATAACGCAGCACATCGTTAGCCAAACTCGTCTCAAGGATCGATGCGTCAATTGAATCTGATTTCGGTGAAGCCTGTTCAGGTTCTTTTCGGTCATGGAGAAGCTTTAACGAACAACCCCGCAAGCGGGCAACCACTAATGAGTTATCAGAAATAATATCTGCATCAAACAGAATCAGTTCGCCAGAATTCTTGACTAACCGAGTATGTACCCAGCAACGATCGAGCGATCGCCCTTTTTCAACTTTGACACAATAGATTTCTTTAATGCCAAACGGCAAGTAGTTAGAATCGTTACCAATTGCATCTGCAAGCAGGGGTGCTGCGGCCAGGAAAGCGCTGTTGATCGCCAGAGGATGTAAAGCATAAGTATGGGACTCTTGACGGCTCTGTTCGGTCAAACAAACTCTGGCAACTATACCATCACTGGTGCGGAATAATCTTTCAATCGTCCTGAAACTAGACCCCAAGCGAATTGCGGGAACAGTGTGGTAGATTGATTCCAAATTGCCAATTGGAGTGCAAGACTCCAGTAGGCGTTCTACGTCCAAGTATTCCTCTTTGTACAGATCCGGCTGCAAGTGTCCTGTCGCCGCAGTTTGAGTCAATTGTTTCGAGGTAGTGCGGCGGTATCTAGCCTCGAAATTCAATCCGGTTGGGATTTTTGAGGTGTGGATTTCAACGGTAACTGCTTCCCCTCGGTCAACAATTATCGGCTGAACAAAAGTGAGGCGTTTCAAACAAAGGGCACGCTGATGCGGAAACCGTTGGAAAAAGTCTGTCATCGCTAGACTGGCATGAGTAACTCCTAACAGAACCCGGTCGCCCAACAATGTGTGGTCTTGCAGAAACGGTTCGTCGTAAACATATGTTGCAGTTATCCCACCTGATGTCTGCGATACCGATGGCTCTGCCGTTGCTTGGGTATCCTCCTGGGAATCACGGATGATGTAGGAAAACTCCTTGTCATGCTCAAATGCGTATCCGGGCAACACCACACACGATTTGCGATCGACGCAATTCAGCCGAGCAAAATCGATGTCTGCACCAGCAGCCCAGTAACGCGCTAACCTGAAAAGGTCGCGATCGCCAATAGCGGATTGCAATTGGGCATCTTTTGGTGTCGGTAAGTCTGCGCCGCCAAAAGATGCGTAGATACCCGGATTGCTAACATCGACATTGTGACCTGCTAACTGCTCGACTACATTGAGCGCTTGGTTTGTTGAAGATGCGATCGCGGCTAAACGATACTCAAGGTTGCAATCTCGTAACTGTAGAGCCGAAGCGAGATCCGCTACTGAAATCGCGGGATGTTCTCGCAAATATGTCTGAAGCCGTGTCAAGTAACTCTGTAGTCCTTTCTGGGTTGCGGCAGCAAATACAAGTAAAGTTTCGCGCGGATGAGGTCTAGATGTGGTATTTGAGGATTTATCTTGATATTCCTCCACGATTAGGTTTGCGTAAGAACCGCCTGCGCCAAAAGAGTTAATCAGGCTACGGCGCGGTAGGTCGCTATTGTGAGAATCCGACTGAGGAACCCAGGGCGACAATTGTTCCTGTAGGTAAAACGGTGAATTGTCGAGTTTGATGCGGGGATTTATAGGCGTCGCGTTGATGGTGGGAACGAGGGTTTTTTGCTGGAACTGCAATAGTACCTTGGCGATTTGCGAAATGCCCGATGCGGCTTCCAAGTGGCCCAAGTTAGATTTAACCGAACCGATCGCACAAAAGCCTGTTTTGTTAGTTAGCTTTGCAAAGGCATTCTTCAGCGCAATGATTTCAATCGGATCGCCAAGACTGGAGCCATTCGCCGCCGATTCGACATAGGTAATTGTCTCAATGTCGCACCCACTACGGGCGATAGAATCCAGCACCAGCTGAGTTTGTTGGGCTGGATCGGGAGCCGTGAATGCCTGTCTTCCGCCGCTGTGATTCACAAAGCTGCTTTTGATGATGCCTTTGATCCGGTCGTTGTCCGCAATTGCCAAACTGAGCGGTTTCAGCAGCAACGCTCCTACGCCTTCGCTGGGAATCATGCCGTCGCCGTCACCAAGGCTTCTGCTGTGTTGTCCAGAACCAAGGAAGTTGGATCGCTCCAGGGATAGGAATTTTGAAGGTTCTAAAGTCAAATTGACACCACCAGCCAACGCCATCGAACAACTGCCCTGTCGCAAGCTTTCACAAGCTAAATGGATTGCGGTCAAAGAACTGGAGCAAGCAGTATTCAGCACCAGGCTGGGCCCGGTCAAATCAAAAAAATGCGACACCTGATTGGCAATTTGCCATTCCGTACCGTTGGAACTGAGGACGGCTTCCTTTCTAGAAGGATTAGTCCAGGCATACTGACTGTACATTGAGCCGACAAAAACGCCGATGCCTTTCTTCTCCCTAAGCTGGAACTGTTTTAGGGCTGCCGGTGAATAGCCCGCAGCTTCAAAGGTTTCCCAGGTAATTTCTAGGAACAAACGCACCTCTGGGGGCATAGCGATCGCTCTTTCTTCCGAAACACCGAATAGTTGACGATCGAAATGGTAAACATCGTTGAGGAAACCACCGAAGTGCGATCGCGCCGGAGTCTCGGAATGCTTGCGATCTGACAAATTCGACCGCCGAAACCTGTCCGCCTCGACAATGCAACTACGCCCTGTTCTGAGAACTTCCCACAATTCATCTAAATTTTTAGCACCTGGGTAGCGACCAGCAATGCCAACGATGGCGATGTCGTCCAAGGGGCAGGGGGCAGCGGGCAGGGGGCAGGGGGAAATGACCCCTTCCTCCTGCTGTGAAGCAGAGCGGAACATGTTCTTACGTTCCCCACTTTTTATAAGTGGTTCTCGTATTTTACGGGAAGCTAACGCAACAGGTGGTGTCGAATCCCCATCTTTACTGTCCCCCCTGCTCCCTGCTCCCTGCTCCCTTGCCTCTTTTTCAGTCGGGAAGGACGCGGTTAAGAACTCCTGGTGATGGGCTAATAGATAGTCAACGAGTTCGCGGGTGGTGCTGTATTCAAACAAGATAGTGTTGGGCAGCGATCCAGTCACCTGTTCCAGTTTCTGAATCAGCCCCACCTGGACGATTGAATCCACACCATATTGCTCGAAGGGCGTATCGAGACGAACCTTATTTGCTGGAGTCCGTGTTGCTTCTGATAAGGTCTGGCGAACAAATTCTGTAGTCTGCTCCTGCAATGACACAATACTATTTGTTTGCACATTTGATGAATCATCGGGCTGCGTCTGGGCGACAGATTCCGGCTCGGCATGGGGCTTGTCCAACAAAGGTTGACGAATGACGCCATTACTGATACCAACTACAATCTGATGGCCTAAATCATGGGCAAACTCCACCGGAAACTTGACGGCATCGAAACCTTCTTCTTGCAAAACCTGTTTCCAGGCATGAGAATTCAGGGCTGGGCAACCGGGGATACGCATTTCGGCATCTTCAAAACGCCACCAGCCTTCCAGTAAGCCAAAAGTCAAGTGAGAAAATAGAGAATTCCCACCGATCTCGTTGATAAAGACTTGTCCGCCTGCACGCATCGCGGCCTTGACGTTACGTACAGTCTGACGGATATTTTTAGTTGCGTGGAGGACGTTCGTTGCTACTACAATGTCATAACTTCCAGGCTGAATCGACTGAATGGAAAGAGGCTGCTCGACATTAAAGCGATCTACCTTGAGGAATGGGTAGTCGATGGCGTAATGCTCTTGGGCATGAATGAGGAATGCCTGGGAAATATCGGTATAGCAATATTCGCCGATGCGATCGCTATAAGGCTGAAGTTTTTGCAATAAACCAACAGTGGTTCCACCTGTTCCCGCACCAACTTCCAGAATTCGGATCGGCCCGTTGCCTTTGTCCCAACTGTTAATAGCATCGACAACTGCATCGGCAATCACCTCGTTGAAAAAATCTGCAACCGGATTGCCCCGGTATAGCGGCTCGACCAGGCGCAGCGAAGATTCAGGAAAAATCACGTCCTGGGGAAGTTTTCTGCCGTTGAGGATATCTGGCAATGAGCGCAGACATCTTTCCACAAGATTGATCTCTGCTGTAATGCTGGCGCTTCCTTCCCAGTCCAGCCGCGCTTTTTGCCACGTCGTCCAAAGTTCTTCGACGCTGCTGACATTTTCCTGAGGTAACAAGCCATTTTGTTGAAGCAGACGGATGCTCTCGTCAAGCCACTTATGATAGTAGGTCATAGGGAGCGATCGCCCATTCGGCGAATTGAGAACTCCCATCTCGCTCAAATTGGCAAGCAACAAGTTTTGCAGCAGTGCGTCACGAGCATCCGTGCGATGGGTGCGAATTAATTGCCATTGCTGAGAATAGCGGATTTCCGCCGCAACATTCTCAACTACAGGATGAGCCGTTTGACTGCGGGCAGAACCGACTACGGAAAGCACTTCATCTTCAATTACAAACTCAAGTGCTTGAGGTTTAAGTAGGTTGATAAATGCCAATTGATCGATTTGTCCTTGCAGCAGCCGATCTAGAGCCGCCATTGCCTGCTGTGATTCAATCGAGCCAATGCCGTTTTGCCGCATTCGTTCTCGATAGGTAGCGTCAGCCACAACACCAGCGTTGCCCCAATATCCCCAATTCATCACTTTCACCGACACAGCCCAGTCTTTGCCAAGCTGTTGGGCGTAGGCATCCAGGAAGGTACACCCGGCGGCATAGTTAGCTTGTCCCGGCGACTCACCGAAAGAGATCAGGGAAGAGAAGAAGAGAACGAAGTCCAACGGCTCGTGCTGGAAAACCTGAACTAAGCGAACGCTGGTTTCAGCCTTGGCGAACAGTCCAGTCCGAAAACGGGCAATGGACATCTGCGCCAGACTTTGGTCTTGAAGCTCGATCGCAGTGTGTACCACGCCATTGATACAACTGTAGCTTTGGCGAATCTCGTCGAGAGCTTTTTCTAAAGAGGCTTTGTTTCTGGCGTCCGCCTGAATGTAGAGCGGTTTTGAACCGAATGCAGCTAGTTTCGCCTGTTTTTCGCGGATTCGATCGTCGAGTTCTCGCCGACCGATCCAGATTACTTGCGCTTGATAGTTCTCAATGATGTGTCGGCTCCAGACTTCGCCAACACCGCCAGCACCACCGATCGCTACGTATACTCCCTTTTGCTTGTAAGCAGGAAAATCGTTGCTTTCAAAGGCGATCGGGATCAGCTTGCGGGCAAACCATTGTTTGTCTCGCCTCGCAAGTAACGGGAAATATGCGGTGTCATTGTCAGGAAATAACTCATCGAGAGATGGCAACTCGCCCCCGTCAATGTCCAGTAACCGAACGCGCCAATGTGGATATTCACTCTTGAGCGTTGCAACTAGACCGTGAATGCTTGCCGTAGTTGGATTTGCAGTTTCAAATGGCCGAACTGCAACGCTCTGACTCGTCACCACAGTGAGCGCTAAGGATTTTTTTCCGTAACCGCTCTCAAAGAGCAATTTGAGCAAGCGAAACAACTGAAGAACGCCAGACTCCTGCTCATCGACAACACGATCGTCATCTAAGGCATATTTAATCGATGCTGGAGCCAGCCAAAGTAAGCGGTCTATCAATCCTAGCAATTCGATTTGTTTGGAGAATTCCTCAACAGATTGCGGCTTTGCCGAGTCAACCAGCACTGCGGCGCGGTCGAGTTGGGCAATCTGCTCTTTCCAGGTTTGGTTTGCACCGAAAACTACTGTGAGGCTGTCTTCTGATAGCTCTGCTTGAGGTGCGATCGCCACACGATCCCAAACTGGTTTCAGGGTGACAGAACCCAATCCGGGCGGCATCTCGTTACTTATCAAAGGCTTTGGTTGATGTTGAGTGACTGCTCCATCGGAATCCTGCTGGCGAATTTCGCGGGCGACAAAGCCCTTCATCCGCACTGAAACCTTACCGTCGTCAGTGCATAAATCGATGTCTATTCGTTGAATCGGGCTGTCTTTTTTGGTTTCGGGTGCAAAACGAACCCAAGCCCACATGAGGGCAGCACAGGAATCGTATACTTCTATTTGTTCCAGGGACGATGGCAACGCCAACCGCAGCGACTCTTGGGAATTAGTCAGCAATAAGCCGACGCACGACTGCAACCCAGCATCCAACAGACTGGGGTGTAAGATATATCGAGACTGCTCTTGAGCGACGGCATCAGGAATCACCAACTTTGCCAACACCTGTCGATCTGAAGCTTTGCCTGCGGATAGGAACAGGGTATCGATGGCATGGTGGGCAGGGCCGTAATCCACGCCTAATGTGCGAAAAATCTCATAACATTCTGCTGATGAAAGTTGACGGTCTTGTATTTGTTGCTGTAGTTTGAGCAAGTTGAGAACAGGAGCGGTATTAAAACGCACTGTTGCGTCACCGTGGCAGTGAAGCGAAGTTTTGCCTTTGAATGTGCTGCCGATCTCGAAGCGCATTTGGTTCAGCGCCCCGTCGAACAATTTCAATTCAACGGCTGTTGGCGATTCGTCAACAAAGAGAGCTTGTACCCAAGCAACATTACTCAGTACAATTACTGCCTTGTCGTTATTTCCTGGATACTCTAAATTTGGCAGCGAATGGCTGATGCTTTGCCAGAAAGCGCGGTGAACCATTTCCAGGTATACCACAGCAGGCAATACTTTTCTCCCAGAACCATTGTGCCGGATTTGGTGATCTGCTAGAAAAAACTCATGCCCAGTGAACTCGTAGCTGTAATGTTGCGCCGACACCGAAACATTCTTATGCTGCAACGGATCGATCGCATGGCTTGGTGCAAGTACTGAAAAGCTGACTGACGAAGAATTAGGAGTCGGCCAATAGTACTCTGGTGCAAAAGGGTATGTGGGGGCGCTAATTCGGGACGGCAAGCGATCGCAGTATAATCGACTCCAATCCACCTTCACCCCCTGAATCCATACCTGCGCTAACTTGGCTAAATTCTTTTTTACTAGCCACTGCGCCAATAATCCTTGGATGTCCTCATCACCTGCAAACAGCTTGAGAATCTGATTCTCCGTAGATGGCGAACCAAAATAGCAACCCTCAAAAGGCTGCCAGTGGGTAGCAAATCTGCGGAGTTTAGCGATCGATTCTTCAACGCTGCTGACAATGAAGGCAACCCGGCTCTCCATCGGCTGGCGACCGCATTGCAAGGTATAGGCAAGGTTCATTAACCACTCGGCTTCGCTCGAATCGTTGGATTTGGTAATCCCCTGTTCTAAATAATCAGCTAGCGATCCGACGTATTCTTTGAGACGCTCGTCTTTCCTGGCTGACAGCACAATCAGAACCGGACTATTGAGTTTCTCTGGCGATAACTTGGGACTTGGCAGATATTCTTCCAGAATCGCGTGGGTATTGGTTCCACCAATGCCAAAGGCGCTCAGAGCCGCACGACGGGGCCAGGGTGCTGCCTCCCATTCACGGAGACGATCCACGACAAAAAATGGCGATCGCTCAAAATCAATGGCGGGATTTGGTTGGCTGAAGTTAATTGACGGTGGAATCTTTTTGTGGTATAAGCTCATCGCCACTTTAATGCATCCTGCCAGCCCTGCACCTGTATCCAAGTGCCCAATATTCGGTTTGACTGAACCAATGGCGCAATACTGCCTTTGGTTGGTATGTTTTTGATAGCTGTCGCAAAGCGCCTGAATCTCGATCGGATCGCCTAGCTTGGTGCCAGTGCCGTGGGCTTCGACATAGCCAATCGTCTCTGCCCCAATACCTGTAGAAGTCAGTGCCATATCGATCGCCTGAGACTGACCGCGCACGCTGGGCGCGAAGAACCCAGCTTTGTCTCTGCCATCGTTATTGATACCGATTCCTCGGATTAGGGCATAAATGCGATCGCCATCGGCAATGGCTAGAGGAGCTTTTTTCACTAATAACACCGCTACGCCTTCACCTGCCACCAGTCCATCAGCAGCCGCATCGAAGGTTCGGCAGTGACCGTCACGGGATAAATTCAAACCGGGACGATGCAGATATCCGATCTCGGACTTAGGCAACAAGGTTGATGCGCCGACTAATGCGTAGTCGGACTGACCCAGGCTGAGGCTTTGATAAGCGGCACTAAGTGCTGCCAACGACGAGGAACAGTTCGTATGCACAAATACGCTCGGCCCAATGAAGCCTAGCTGATAAGAAATCGTAGTGGGAATCGTGCCGCTCTGACTCAACATCCAGGCGGTGTATTCGTCCGTTGCTTCGATAATTCCAGCTTTGTCAACCAACGTGTTGTAACCACTGTTGCTAGCGGAGATAAACACGCTGGTACGAGGGATCTCGCTTGACACATATCCCGCATCTTCCACCGCCCGCCAAGCGTGCATCAGCAGCAAACGGAATTGTGGATCCATGAACACGGCGTTGCGTGGCGAGATGTTGAAGAATTCGGGATCGAAGTTGCCCTTACCTTCAATTGTTCGCTGGACTCCCACAAAGTGGGGATTTCGGATCGAGTTTTCTGAAACACCAGCTTGGCGTAGTTCTTCCTCAGAGAAGAATTGCCCGCTTTCCTTGCCAGCACAGATGTTCTGCCAGAATTGATAATGATTTGGGGCGTCGGGGAAGTGACAAGAGATACCAATGATCGCCAGGCTATCTTGCAGCGCTTCGCCTTTGGCGTTGTCGAAGGCTAGCGCAGATCGCTCTTGCTTGTCTTCGTGGGACGCAGATATGGGATTTTGTAACGGAGTTTCTCTAAGAATCTCAGCCTGTTTATCTCCTAAATAGGCGGCAATATCTCGGATTGTTGAATACTTGAACAAGGATGTAACCGAAAACTCTTGATTAAACCTTCGCGCTATCCGATCCGCCAGAATCACAGACAAAACCGAATCGCCGCCAGCAGCAAAGAACCCGTCGTTAATACTAATATCCGTGACATTCAGCACATTCTTCCAAATATCTGCCAGAATCGCCTCGGTTTCAGTCTTGGCAGTCACTTTCTCTGTCTTCCGTTGGATCGCAACCTCTCGGTCAGCGAGGGATTTTCGATCGACTTTGCCGTTGGCAGTTAGAGGTATGCGATCCAGTGAGACAAATGCTGTTGGGATCGCGTAATCGGGCAGACGTTGCTTCAGATGGGCGATGAGATCGAAGTCCTGTAGCAAGTTGTTTTCGTCGCTTTGCTTGGGAACGTAATAGCCGATGAGACTCTGGACTCCCTGGCGTTCCTTTGCCACCACCACGCATTCAACTACTGCGGGATGGCGACTCAGTTCGCGTTCGACTTCTTCCAGTTCGATTCGGAATCCGCGAATCTTCACCTGAAGATCCAACCGACCCAAATGCTGGAGGTTGCCGTTGGGTAACCAGCAGCACAGGTCGCCCGTGCGATACAGCTTGCTGCCGTTATTCGCCTCTAGGGGATGATCGATAAATTTTTGGGCGGTAAGTTCCGGCTGGTTCCAATACCCCCGCGCCAAACCTGCGCCAGCGATGCAAAGTTCACCGGGGACACCTATCGGAGCCAGTTGGTCGTGGGCATCCAGGATATAGACACGGGTATTAGCGATCGGCTTGCCAATGGTGACTGAATCACCGGGTTGGATCTTCGCAAGCATCGACCAGATTGTGGTTTCAGTGGGGCCGTAAAGATTCCAGACTTCGCAGCCGATGGACGCAAACATTGATCGCAGGGAATCGTTAAGCATCTCACCGCCACAGAGAATTTTTAAGTTCTCGTCATTTTTCCATCCTGACTGGAGCAACATAGTCCAAAAGGAGGGTGTAGCTTGCATAATAGTCGGTTTTGCTCGCCGAATTTCCGCCTTAATCGTCTCAACGTCTTTGAGTTGATGGCGATCGCAGATGGTGCAACGCGCACCCTGGATTAGGGGGAGAAACAGTTCCAACGCGGCGATGTCAAAACTGTAGGTTGTAACTGCCAGAAAATCAGCCACGAACTGCTTGCCGATTTGGTCTGCCATACCGCAGAGAAAGTTGGTCAGCGCCCGATGTTCGATTGTGACTCCCTTGGGCTTACCAGTGCTTCCCGATGTATAAATGACATACGCGAGATTTTCCAGACCTGCCAAACATTTTAGAGGCTCGACCGATTCCCCAGCCTGTTCGATTTCCTCCCATTGCCGATCTAGGTTAATGTACTGTGCGTCGATGAAACCAATTCGATTGTTCAGCCACGACTGGGTAACGAGGAATGGCGCACCGCAGTCACGTAACATATACGTCAAACGCTCCTGGGGAAATTGCGGATCTAAAGGCACATAAGCACCGCCAGCCTTCATAATCCCAAGCAAGGCGACGATCGTATCAAGCGATCGCTCGACGCAAACTGCAACCAAGGTTTCCGACTGGACACCTTGTTGCTGCAAGTATTTGGCTAAAGCTGTACTTTTGCGATTCAGTTCTTCATAAGATAGAGTTCGCTCACCGCAAGCCACCGCCACAGCATTCGGAGTTCTCTCGACTTGAGCTTGAAACAGTTGGTGAACGCAATTGCTGGGATATTCCACGGAAGTTGCATTCAAATCCCACTGAATCAACCGTCGTTCCGCGTCGTCCATCATTTCGTACTTGTGTACCAAGGCATTCGGATTGGAAATTGCCACTTGAGTCAGCTGCAAATAATGACCGAGCATCTGTTGAATCGTTGTTGCGTCATATAAGCTCGGATTATATTTAAAACTGACTCGATAACCATTCGCTTCTTCAAACACCTCCAATACCAGCTCGTATTCACCTTCTTGGTGGATGTCGAAGCTAATTTCTAGATCGAAAAGGTCGCCGTAGCAACTGCATAAGTGTTGCAGATCGCTAGGTGCGAGACCGTTCTGGTACTCAAACGCCACTTGAAAAACGGGGGCGGCGATCGCATTGGGGAGAATGCCGATATCTCGGACAACGGTTGTAAAAGGAACGCTGGCGTGGTCAAGACCATCGGACATGGTGTACTTGAGATTTTCCAGAAAAGTTGCGAATGTCTGCTGACTGAAGCCCTTGCTGCGGATCGCGACCATATTGATGAAATAACCAACGACCGAGCGGAATCGTTCTTGCGGTCGTCCCATGCTTGGCATCCCAACGATGATGTCATCCAAGTTGGTATATCTATGTAACAGGATTTTGAATAGAGCCAGAAATATGGTAGAGGGGTTGACTCGTTGCGCTTTGCTAAAACTCTGGATTTGAGCCGCCAGCGACGACTCAATCGATGTCGAAATGACTGCGCCGGAAAACAGTTGTGCTTCTGACCGCGAGCGATCGGTGGGTAGTTCCAGTACTGGAAGGTTGCCGGAAAGTGTCTCTCGCCAATAGGATCGATGTTTTTCCCAAGCGCCAGAGTTCAGCATCCCCCGCTCCCAGAGAACGAAATCCTGATAGGTTGTGGAGATCGGCACAGCAAGAGGCGATTCTCCGTGCAGCAAGCGGCGATAAGCATCAAAAAGTGAATCAACCAATGGCAGGAACGAGCCACCGTCAAACACAATATGATGTACGCAAATCAGAAGGTAGGTTTGCGTTGAAGATTTTTGCAGCAGATCCACCCGAATTAAGGGGCCTTTTTCCAGATTGAAGGGCTGTTTCGACTTTTCTCTGAGTTTAGATAGGACGCTTTGCTCATCAAGGACTGAAACATCTTCGGTATTAATGCCAATCTCAGTCCCCGGAGCCAGCCCTTGTCTGAGAATGCCGTCTTTTTCAGACAGGTGATAGCCGAGAACAGGATGCTGTCTGAGTACTGACTTCAGAGCCTTTGACAAAATCGAAGTGTCGATGGTGTTGCGAATCTTGAGACACAACGGAATATTGTAGGCAGTCATGAGCGGAAAGGACTTCTGTAACGCCCATAATCCTTTTTGACCTTCCGAGAGCGGAAATTCCAACTCTCGGTTCTCCGGTTCACTCACCTGTAGATTGGAGTTCGGGCTGTTCGCCTCCAAGTCGATTCTTTGATTCAGGTGTTTTGACAGCGAGCGGATTGTCGGATGCTGGAGCAAATCTCGACCCAGAACTTCGATGTCGAAGGTTTCCGATAGACTGCGAATCACCCGCATTCCCGCAAGAGAGTCGATGCCGTAATCTTGCAGATGTTTATTCTCATCGATTCGATCTGACGGGAGGTCGAGGAACTCGACTAGAATACAGGTGAGATATCGACGCAGGTTGTCTTCGCTGGATTGCCCTGGATCGATCGCAAAGTCCTGAAATCCCGTCTTAGGAATTGCCGCCAGAGATGGAGGATGCTGTATCCCTTCATCCAGCCAATAGCGCTGTGTCTCAAAATGATAGCCAGGAAGCGGCACCCGGCGGGCGTCGGGATGTTCCGGCCATGAAATTGCACCACCTTGCACCCACGCAGCCGCGATCGCTTGCATTCCGGCAAAACTTGAAGCATCTTGCTCTTGAGTGGAACTCACAGTGCCAATAAAGACATTGGGATTCCCTTTTTTCGTCGAAATACCATCGGGCGCTTCGATATACGATTGCAGTCCAGCCCTCAATTGTTGGCGATCGCGCACGACCATCGCCATTCGATAGTCCATGTGTTCGCGCCCATTGTACAATGTGTGGGCAATGTCCTTTAAATCAGGGACTAAGGAAGTAGCAAGAAACTGGTTGAGTTCCCTTGCGAGGGCTTTTAACGATTTCTCGCTTTTCGCAGAAAGTACGATGAGAAACTCTTGAATGACGGGCAAGGATTGAGTCGGGGAATATTCTTTCTCTGACGGATGATATTCCTGAATTAAAATATGAGCATTGTTGCCGCTCATCCCAAAAGAATGCAGTCCGGCGAGGCGCGGCTTGTCCGTTTTGTTCCAAGGCAATGTCTCGTTAGCCAGAACACAGGGCTGATTGTCTGTGTCCAGCGCCATATCCGCGCCAGAAAAGCCGAGAATCTTGTGAATCCGCTCGGTTTCCAAACTACGGACGATCTTCAGCAGCGCCCCCAAAGCAGATGTCGATTCCATGTGCCCGATTAAAGGCTTGAGCGTACTAATTCGACAAGAATGGAGATCCAAAGTCACACCTCTAGCCTTGGCTAGCGATCGCAACGCCCGATTAAAGGCTTCCCACTCCGCCAAGTCAGAAAGACGATTTCCCATGCCCTGAGCTTCGATATAGCTCACTTCACGCGGGTCAATACCAGCTTCTCCATAGCATCGCTCGATCAAGTCTACATGACTCTCTATGTTCGGAGAAGCACTCGAAGTACCCCCTTGACCATTAAAGTTTACCGCCGTATTCGATATCAGCGCATAAATAAAATCGCGGTCTGCTTCGGCTTGTGTGAGGCGCTTCAACATCACACTGACAACACCTTCAGCCCGCAAATGTCCGTCTGCGTTCTCTTGAAACGACTTCACGGTATTGGTGCGGCTCAATTGTTTGGTGCGCGACAGTGCCAAGAAAGGCTGCGGGCGCAAGAGCAAGTTGGCAGCACTGACAATAGCATGGCTGATTTCACCGGATCGCAGTGCCGATACAGCTCGATGCAGAGCGACTGCCGCACCAGCGCACTGTGCATCTACGATCTCGCTGGGGCCTCGAAAATCAAAAAAGTACGCGATTCGATTAGCCAGCAGCGATGCCTGCCCGTACCCTTCACCCGGATCGAGTCCGCGTTCATTCAATATCTGGAGATAATCATCGTCCTGATGAGCAACAAAGACTCCGGTGCGGGATTTCTTCAGCGTTGCGGGGGCGTATCCGGCATCACATAAAGTTTGATACACCGACATCAGCAGCAAGCGCTGCCTTGGGTCTATTTGCTTCGCATCGAAGGAAAGAATCTTAAAGAAATGCGCGTCAAAGCCAGCAACATCTGGAATAAAGCCGCCCCATTTACACCGCGTCTTTCCAGGATCTTTGCCTGCCGGATCGTAATACTTGCGCCAATCAAAGCGTTCTCCAGGGATTTCTTCAATCAACGAACGGTCTGCGTCTAAAGCTTGCCAGAATTCACGGACGGACATACAACCAGGCAAGTAGCCAGACACTCCCACAATTGCGATCGGCTCAATTTGAAACGAAGGCGGCACAATCAATTCTGGTTGTCTGGAGGGCAGGGACTGCATTGAGTCCCGATAAAATGCCTCTTCGATACACTTAAGTTGCTCTTCCGTATTCATAATTATTTAGTATATGGCAAATAGTGCGAAGTCAATTGTTCCAGGTAGCAGAAGGACTCCTTTACCAAAGAGTAATCCACGCCAAAATCAACCAAGCAGGCGATCTCGTTAACACCGATGGCGATCGCTTCATCAATGACTTTCCTGCCGTCGTCCACGGTGCCGAAAATAGCTGCTGTTTTAACATACCGTTGATATGCGTAATCGAGTATTTTGGCCTTCTCTTTCGCTGAGACACCTTCATTATCATCCAGTGCTTGTACGTGCGCGTCTAGAGAACTTTTGATATACGCCTTAAAGGGTAATTCAACAACCTTATGCACCAAGTCACGGCTTTCGTGAACCAACGTATGTAGCATTAGAGTCACTATGCCTTTCTTGGGATCGTGACCCCCTTCCTCCCGTCCCTGACGATATAATGCGATCTTTTCTCGCATGGCTTGAAAGTTATTTCCGTAGAGCATGGTGAAAACGTTGTAACCTTGACGACCTGCGTACAGAAACCCGTCATCATTCTTTGTGACCAGCAGCCAGACGTTCAGTTCCTTTTGCAGGGGACGTGGATAAACCACAATCGGTATTAGTTCACCGTCCGGGCCGGGAAAGGCGACAGTTTCGCCACGCCAAAGCTTTTGCACCAGAGGAATCCACTCACTACAAATCTTGCGTCGTTCAGCATATTCTGTGGGCGCATAAATAAAATCCGGCTTGTTCCATCCCGACCCAAAACCGAGATCCACTCGTCCATCAGATAATATATCATTCATCGCCCACCACTCGACGATTTCAGCCGGATGGTGCAGAGGCAGGGAAATCCCGGCTGTTCTAAACCGGATGCGGGTCGTCTGCGGAATCAAATAGGATGCCATCACCGCCGAATTGGCGAAAATAGAACCAAATTCGTAGAAGTGTCGCTCAGGTATGTAGATTGCCGTAAACCCTGCGCGATCGCCAAACACCGTGATGTCGCGCACGAATTCATATTTCTGCTTGTCCGTCACATCTTTCCTCACGTCAGAGAAAAACAGCAAGCTGAACGAAATTTGGTTGTTACTTTCCTTTTTACGGTTTGCAGTCGGGGGCTGTAAACCGAGCAGTTCTTCGATGGAAGTAGTCATGCTTTTTACAACTTATCCCTGAGTACTTAAGTGACGAGCAAGCAATGTAATTGTTGGATAGTCAATCAGCCACTGGGGCAGAATCTCCTGCTTCAACTGCTTCTCAAGCTTAATTGCCAATTGGGTTGCCGAAATGGAGTCTAATCCGTAGTTCTGGAAAGTCTGGTTATAATCAATACTACTTATCTTCAATACTTCCATCACAGCCTTCTCGATCGCCTTGGCAATCAATTCACCGTCTATTGCCAAGGGCATTGGCTGCCGTTGCAAGCAATCGGTCAAAAGCTTGACTGTCGGGAAGTCAAGGAGCCACTGGGGTGGCACTTCTTTTTGAAGACGTTTTTCCAGGCGAATTGCGAGTTGGGTTGCCGAAATGGAATCCAGCCCATAATCTTGAAACTTCCTGTTGTCATCGATTCCCTTGAGTTTCAGAACCTGAGTGGCAACCTCTCGAATCATGTCGATGGTGGGTGCGTCCGGCTGGTTTGGTTGGGAGTCATTTGCATTGAAGGCGATCGCTTTATGGCTGTCGTTGTCGAGAGCTTTGGCAGCAGTTTGGGGAAACAACAGACGGTAAATGCGTTGAATCAGTTGCGGATCGAGCCTTTTGATTTCTGACAAACTGATGATATTTGTGACGCATTCTGGGGCAATGAATCCTTGCTTCTGAACCAGAGATTCCCACTGCTCGATCTGGTACTGGATGCTTGAAACCTCGGTCTGAGAATTGCTTGCAGAGCGATCGCGTGCAAAAAGCAGTGTGGGAGCAGCCTCACCAAACTTGGTTGGATCTAGCTCAGTATTCAGAACCCAGGCTGCTTCCTGCTGCTGAAGCGCAAGTTCAAATAAGACCTTACCGACTTCGTTGGAATGGGTAAACAAGCCAATTTTATCAAGATTGTTCTGCATGGCTTTAAAGATACATGATGGTGCCCGTGCCGCCATTCCAGTTTCGTGCCAGTCCACCCAGGTAATTGACTTATAGCCCCGTTTATGCAGTTGAGTATTTTGATAAGCCATGAACCAGTCAACATAAGCATTTGCCAAGGCGTAGTCGCAACTTCCCTTTGCGAACCGAGGGATTAATCCCGTCAATGAAGAGAAGGCTACGAAGAAGTCGAGGGTGTCGTTGGCAAAAACGGTGGCAAGTGCTTCGAGTCCTGCTATTTTGGGTTCGATGACGGCAGCTATGCCAGCCAAATCTTTGGTTACGAAAGCGGGCTTTTTGAAGTCAGAAGTGATGCCAGCACTGTGAATCACACCGCCGATCGAACCAACGCGATCGCGAATTTCAGCAAAGAAGTTCGCTAACTGCTGAGGTTCGGTTAGCGATCCCGTATATATGCTCAAATGCTCAACCTGGCGATCTAGCGAGGCTAGCTTACCAAGTTTCACCTTTAGGTGTTCAGAATATTGTTCGCCTTCGTCCCCCCATTTTGTTTTGGGTGGTAGCGGGTTCAGTCCCATCAAGACAAGTTTCCTCGCGCCTTTGGCTACGAGATAATCAGCTATTTCCAGCCCGATTCCTCCCGTTCCTCCACTGATAACATAAACTCCGTCGCTACGAATCGATAAATCCGCCCTTGGTTCTGCAAGTTCAACTTCCAGGTATGGGACGAACCGTTCTTGCTGGCGATAACAAATTTCTGTTTCTTCCAGATTAGCGGTAAGCTCTTGAGTGAGTGCCTGTTCGAGCAACCCTGGATTACGCAGCATCGCTGCATCAATATCGATATGTCGAGATGCGACGTATGCGTGTTCGGCACTGAGTACCTTAATCAGTCCGGCAAGTTTCGCTCCGGCAAGACTAATCGTATCTGAGCGGAAATGCTGCAACCCCTTTGTGACATATAATATGTCCAGATCGGAACTGACAGCTATCAGCTGTTGATAAAACGCTATTTTTCCCAGTGCATCGCGATCGCAATCCTTAGAACTTTGGTAGAGAGCGCTGAGATCGACAACGATGCGAATCCGCTGAAGTTGGGAAAGGATCGTCTTTGCACTTTCCAATCCGCAGGAGGAATCTCGAAAATCAAGTATCTGTGCTGATATCTGACGATTTCGGTCACTGTCATTATTTGCACAATAGACAATTACAGCCTGTTGTTGACTGAATAAACGTTGCCCCAGATCGGCGGTTTCTTCGTTTACTAAAATCAGCATTTCGCCCTGGAAAGACGAGGCTTTTGTCGGTTGAACAGCGCCTTGTTTCCACTTTTTCTGGATCGAATAGAGGCGCTTTGATTTCTCCCCAGACTCGACAGGCTGGTATTTAGCGCGACGCCAAACGAATCGTTCGACCCCATCGTAGCGTACCCATTCCAATCTCGGCTGTTGATCCAATGGGTTGCGGCTCAACCATTCCCGCAGGAGAACCTGATACTTCTCTGCACAGGATGTACCCTGCTGCACACGAATGATTCGACAATTGTTAGAGAGCGATGTAGCGATCGCGCCTGTCACCGGATCGTTTTCTATATCTGCAAAACCTTCGGTATTGGTAGTCAGATAATATGTATCAAACAATCCTTGCTGGGATTTTAACCATTCGCCAAGGATCTCAAAATAGTTGCGTGTGGTATCATCTTTAGATTCCACGGCAAGAACAACATTCAACGGTTGCCCAATGGAAATAGTGGCGAGTGCGTCGAAGCTAAGACATTGCAAGTTTAGCGATCGCTCCAGCCCAACGGAAGCCTCAATTTTTCTCAGAAGACTACAGATCCCTTCCTTGTCCTCGTTGCTGGCGTAGACGATGACGATTTTTTGGTCTTGATAATCAGCAAAGCGATCGCTCCACGGAATGTTCTCTGGAAGTGCTTCGGGAGTCCACTCAAGGGACTGACAAGTAAAAAAACATCCCAAATTTTCTTGTGGGATGGGTGTCCTCACCCGTCCCATATTCAGGGCGGGCAGGATGCCCACCCCACAAGATGGATAATTTATTTCTTGGAAGTCCCCAAGTTGACTGGCTGAATCGAGACGATCGGCAAATTCTGATTTTTTGACTGATAAATCCGCGATCGCTCCCATCTCTTTGCCAATCCAGTAACGCTCTCTAGCAAATGGATAGGTTGGCAGGCGAATCCGCTTTGGCGCTGTTACACCAGTGCGATAAATCTGCGCCCACTCAATCGCCACACCTCGCAGCCATAGTTCCATTACCTTGGAGTATTTTCGTTGAGACAACCAAGAATTAGTCATCGTCACAATGTCACCATCAGCAGCAAATTTTATAAAATCCGAGGAATCCGATCCAACCAAGGCACAATAGATACCATCAAAACTTTTCATCTGAGTAGACAGACTGCGGTCAAGAAAGCGGCGCAGTTTCTGCCCGACTTCAGTCAAGGTATCAGCAACAAATCCTAGACGGGCATCCATCGGTTCGCGCCCCACTTGTAATGTGTATGCAAGGTCACATAGCCGATATCCCAAGGCGGTTGGCTGTTCGCCAGGTTGCGTTTGTGATTCCAGGTGTTTTAGCAGTTGTTCTGCATATTCCCATAGGCGCTGTTCGTTCTTAGCGGAAAGTAGGATCGGATAAGGTTGAGCGGGTGCAACATCGGTGATAGCTGGATGTCGATCGCTCCGATTAACATATTCCTCAATCACCATATGTGCGTTCGTGCCGCTAAAGCCAAAACAGTTGATGGCAGCACGCCGAGGCTCTGCATCGACAATCCAGTCTGTACATTCCGTATTGATGTAAAACGGGGAGCTATCAAGATTGATGTGTTCGTTTAACGATTCATAGTTGATTGTCGGCGGCAGTTTTTTATTCCTGATGGCAAGTAACACTTTGATTACCCCAGCCACCCCTGCGGCGGTGGCGAGATGACCGATGTTGCTTTTGAGCGACCCGATCGCACAAAACTTTTCTTTATTGGTGAACTCACGAAAGGTTTCGCATAACGCTTCTACCTCAATCGGATCGCCGAGTCGCGTTCCTGTACCGTGCGCCTCAACCAGTTGAATGTCTGCTGGCTGAATCTGAAACCGTTCGTAGACCTGTTTCTGCAATCGTTGCTGTGACTGTCCGTTAGGGGCTGTAATTCCATTGGTCTTGCCGTCCTGATTCACCCCCCAGCCTCGAATCACACCGCAAATGTCATCACCGTCCTTTTCGGCATCAGCAAGGCGTTTGAGTAACATGACGCCCACACCTTCGCCCGGTACAAAGCCGTTAGCACGCCGATCGAAGGTGAAACATCTGCCATCGGGTGACAAGATACCAGCCTTGCTCATCATAATGTGCATTTCCGGCCCGGAGAGGACGTACACTCCTCCAGCCAAGGCTGCATCGGAGTGACCCAGTAGCAGACTGTCGCAGGCGTTAGCTATGGCAACGAGCGATGCAGAGCAGGCTGTGTCGATCGCCATACAAGGGCCCTGGAGGTTGAGGAAATAGGAGATCCTTGCCGGAAGCAGTGCCGCAGAAGAGCCTAGCAATCCGAGAGCGTTCAACTCATATCGCTGCACAATCTTTCCATAGTCTCCCGTTTCGCAGCCGACAAATACGCCACACTTGCTGCCTGCAAAGGATGTGGGGTTATATCCCGCATCTTCAATGCATTGCCAGCTAGTTTGGAGAAACAGCCTTTGCTGGGGATCCATGAATTCCGCTTCCCGTGGGGAAATATGGAAAAAGAGGGGATCGAACTGATCGATATCCTCCAGCGCACCCATCGACTTGCAGTATGTCTTGTTTGCCGCATTCCTATCCGGGTCATAGAAATCAGCAAGGTTCCAGCGATCGCTTGCTATTTCCGAGACACAGTTTTTGCCGTTGGCGATGTTCTCCCAGAACTCTGCTAAATTTTTCGCTTGCGGAAATCGACCTGCCATACCGATAACAGCGATCGCGTCACTGCTATAAGAATTTCTGTCGGCAGGGGTAGGCAGAGACTGCTTTGGTATTTCAGTAGTGCTGAGTAATGTCGGGGCGTTTAGTCCGTGCTGAGTGTCCAGTCGTACCCCATCCTTAAAACTAGGGGATTGAAGCAAGGATGTATTTTTTCTCATTTCTAACTCAGCACTCAGCACTTTCAACTCAGCACTTTTTTGGTGAGCGGACGCTGTTTGGGGGGGAATTGCCACCGCAGCTTTGTGGGACTGCATTCTGGCAACGGTTTGCTCAATGTTGCGGGCAAAGTCGCTGAGTGTAGGATATTTGTAGACATCTGTTGCTGGCAACGAAGATCCAAATAACTGATTTATCTTCCTCATCCACGTAACCGCAGTAATGGAATCCATCCCCATGTCAACGAACTTCGCCTCTTCGTCGATCTCGGTTGCTTCCATGAATAGTTCTTCCGCCAGAGATTCGGTGAGGATATTCAGAATCGATGGCGATGAGGGTAATTCTCTGTTTAATGGCATCGGAGCAGGCGGATAATTCTCAACGCGATCGCCAATGATCGTTGCTTCGAGAGTGGTTGTCTGCTCCTTGAAACCATTAAGGACGTTGCTAGACTGCTGCACGTAGTTGGCGAATTCTCGCAGAGTTGGATAGCTGTAAACCTTCGTGGCGGGGAGAGATAGATTGAACTTGGCGTTGATGCGTTTGATCCACATGACCGCAGAGATGGAATCTAGTCCCAGATCGACAAACTTTGCATCTTCGTCAATTTCATCGGGTTCTAAAAACAATTCCGCCGCGATCGTTTCTCTGAGTGTCTGGATAACGAGTTGGTTCTGGTCTGAATCCCCAGACTTATCTTCCCAATCCCCAGTCCCTAGTCCCCGATCCTCAATCCCTAGTTCAATGCCCCGATCGAACCGTTCGTGAATGTTTTTCAGCACTTGGGATTGCCCCACAAATGTCTTCTCGTGCATTGCCAACTCTTGCGTGTGAACCTTGTCCAACAAATCCCTTAGCCCTGCGGTTGCCTGGTTTTTTCGCTGAATAAGCTCGTTTTGGGAAAACTTGGCGAGATGATGAGCCAGTTTCAGTGCATAACCAAGAACTTGGCTACGAGGAAGCACAGGCATTGAGATACCTCGCTCTTTTAACTCGGCTCCCTTGTATTCTCGTCCTCCGAACAGAATTTCACGACTTAAGTTTTGCCCCAAGCGTGCTGGAAAAATCAGCGTCGATCCCGCTCCAGGCGTAAAGCCGTATTGCATATAAGGAGTTTGATAGATGCTTTCTTCGCTGAATATGTTTACATCGCAGAACATCCCTAATGACCAACCGCCCCCGATCGCGTGACCCTGCATGGCGGCGATCGCAGGTAGATGACATCGCAGGGGCAAGCTGTGAATATCGTTGTCGGTAAATCGCGCCCTGCCGTTATATATGTCTTGTAAGCCGCTTTTTGTTCCACCACACGCGAAGTATTGGTTGTAACCAATGAGTACGACAACTTTATAAGTGGGCACACTTTCAATATGCTCGAATGCTTGAGTTAATCCTTCGCTAAAGGCGTTGGAGAACATATTTTTATTGGCTGTATCGGCAAGCGTAACCTGCACAACGCCGTTTCCAAATGTATGGACGTGGACTACATCGCAATACGTAGCCACTAAGGTCGGACTGGCAAGCCATTGGTCATTTTCCTCCACCATTCGTTTTAAATCCTGGTGGGTAAAGAATGGAACTGCCGACACGCCGCTCAACCCAATATTGCTATTGGCTGGAGATGGGAAATAAGCATGACGCACTAGGCTTTGGACGCTACGTGATAGCTGTTTTTTCAATTCAATCAGCGATCGCTGCGGTGAGTGAGAAATTTGAGTTGCGAAATCGCAGGCAAGATCGTCGAGCCGCTCGTCGGCAGCAACCAGGCAGTCCAGACCCATTTCTACCAATGCCTGTCCGCTACACAGATGTGGCACTGCAAAAAATCGAGACGCGAATGATTTGCCAAATCGCTCCTCAACTATCGAGCGATCGCGATCGCTCAAACCTCGGTGACAAAACTGACCTGTTTCACGGAAGATGAGGAAATCACAGAGGCTAGCTAAGTTCCAACCCAATCCGCGAATATCACTTTTAAGTAACGCAATTAGAGGTAATTCTAATTCCAGGAGAAAACCAATCAACGCCCGCATGACTGGCACATCGTCGTGAGTTGTGCTGCCAGAAAACAAGCCGCGATCGTCAACCAGCAATAAGACACGCACCTCTTCGCTCAAGGCGCGCATCTTATCCCTTAGCTCAGTACTGAGCGTGGAAGCATCTAAGGGGCGATCGGCGGCAGCGATCCTAATTTCGACTATTCCCTGAAGCTTAGGGGAAAGACTGAGAAAAGAGGGCGTTACTTTGGTCTGCGGTGTCAGTTCGGCTGGATCGCTCAGGCGAATCGGTTGTCGATTCCGGCGATTAACTCCGTCGCGCTGAACCTTGTCAGTGTCCACCAAAGTAATTAACTTCCTAGTTTTAGGTGAATTTACTGTCTGCTGTTGGTCGTTCAAATCAATGGCTTTGCTACTTTGTTTGCCGCTTGCTGCTTGCGTATTTAATGGCGGAGTAATCTGGCTAGACTGGTTGCCTTCCAGTTCCAACCAATACCGTTTTCTCTCAAAAGAATAGGTTGGCAGTGAAATTCGCCGGGGGGAAATGGTCGATGTGCGACGAAGCCTCGACCAATCAATATTTACGCCTTTGACCCAGAGTTCCGCTAGACGAGCGTAACAGCCCTCTTCAGTCCAAGCTGTTATTTGTTTGAGCAAATCGGGGTCAGAATTCCACTTGAAAACTGTAGCTTTATCTTTACCAGCTAGCCCTAGATAGCAGTCATCAATATCGGATTTACCTTTAATAAAAGCATCAAGTTTGGCGATCGCATCGGATTGCGAGTATACGATTATGGCAATCCGTGACTGTAGTGCCTCACGCCCCACTTGCAAGGTATAAGCTAGGTTCTGGAGATTCACCGCCCCTGCTTCTAGAAACTGATGCAGTTTATCGGCATAAGCAGCTAAACGCCCGTTATTTCTCGCAGATAGCAGCATTAATACTGGTGCGTCACCGATTTCGGACTCGCTGGTTGGCTCCTCGTCATATTCCTCGACCACAACATGGGCGTTGACACCGCCAGCCCCAAAGGACGACACGCCAGCGATGCGAGGGACTGTTTTCGTTTTTCCATCTACTTCTACGATCGATTGCGGCCAATGCTGAAGATGACGCTGCACGTAAAACGGTGTCTGAGGAAAGTCGATATTCGGATTAAGTTCGTCAGCGTGCAGACTGGGAACGAGTTGCTTGTGCCTGAGTTGCAAGATCGCTTTGGTCAAACCCGCGATTCCAGACGCCGCCTCCAGATGACCGACGTTGGATTTAACAGAGCCGATGGCACAAAAGCTTGTGTCTTGAGTATACCGTTGAAACGCCTTAGTCAGACCCGCAACTTCAATGGGATCGCCAAGTTCAGTTCCCGTTCCATGCGCTTCGATATAGCTCACCTCTCTGGCATCGACCCCAGACTTTTCTAGCGCCTCAAACACTAGTTCTGCCTGTGCTTTGGGATTGGGCACTGTATAACCGTTGGTTTTACCTCCATGATTGACATGAGTGCCGCGAATTACGGCGTAGATGTTGTCCCGATCGGCGATCGCAACAGACAAGGGCTTCAGTAATACCACCCCCACACCTTCGCCAGGAACAAAACCATTGCTGTGGTTGCCGAAACTCTTGCAACGACCATCTTTAGACAGCATTTTGCTAGCACACAGAATGTTGTAGCTGGATGGATGCAGATAAAGATTAACACCGCCAGCAAATGCGAGTTGCACTGAACCATTTTGAAGGTGTTGGCAAGCTTCATGCACTGCTGTGAGCGACGAAGAACACATGGTATCAATGGGCATACTGGGCCCGCGAAGATTCAGAAAATACGACAAGCGATTGGCGATCGAACTAAAAGATGTGTGGGGGTGTCCGATTTTACCTTGTTTCCAAAGTTCAGGCCCGTAGAGATCGAATCCGGTTCTCGTAACGCCGACAAATACGCCGACTTGCTGTTGATATTGGGATTCTAGCATCTGTCTGGTGTGACCGGCATCCTCCAATGCTTCCCACGCCGCCTGAATAAAAATTCGCTCCTGGGGATCGATGTTTACCACTTCGTGCGGGGAAATACCGAAGAATTGGGCGTCGAATTCCTTGGCATCATCCAGAAAACTGCCCCACTTGCAATAGCTTTTGCCAAGCTCGACTGCCTCTTCGACGTGAGGATGAAAATGATCTTCCCAAGACCAGCGATCGCGCGGAATTTCCGAAATACAGTCGGTTCCGGCTTTCAGACGCTCCCAAAAGGTGGACAGATCCTTAGCCATCGGATAGCGACCGCTCATGCCAATGATGGCGATGGCATCTGTGGTATTGCTTCTCGACCGAGCAGCTATTTGGGAAGTATTAGTAGCGATCGCGGCGGCAGGTTCGGCATCCGGCAATTCACTTGCGGCATTTTGATCTAGTGTAGTGGCGGATTCCCGATTATTACTCAGCTGCGCGATCAAGTCCGAGCGGCGGTACTCAACGAAGTAGTTGACTAGTTCACCGAGAGTCTGCACTTCAAAAAGTAACGTGCTATGAATTCCTCCAAATTTTTCTTGTAGCGCCCCTGCGATCTGCACAACTAGGATGGAATCAATTCCATAACTCTGGAACGGCTCATCAGCTTCGATCTGCTCTGGGTTCATGCGGAGTATTTTGGCTACTAGTTGCTGGAAAACCCGGGTGGCTTTTTGGCGGAGGCTGGTATCATCGGATTCGTTGATTGCACCTATACTGCTGATGTCAGAACCAGTTTCAACAGTACGAGTTGCATTACCAACTGACGGGCGATTCTGTCGCACCAGTCCATCACTCTCAGCAACGATCGCCTGTTGTCCGAGCGATCGCGCGATCGTCACCGGGAACCAGGGAGATTGAAACCCTTCTGTTTGCAGGACTCGCTCCCAAGATTCAACTGACAATAGCGGCGTCCCGTCAATTCGCAACTCTGGGTCTTCATGTCGCCACCATCCCTCCAATAGCCCGAAGGTGAGATGACCGAACAGCGTTTGGTCGCAAAGCTCATTGAGCAAAATCAAACCATTAGTCCGCAGACAAGCCTTGACATTCCGCAGCGTTTGCCGAATGTTACGAGTCGCGTGCAGCACGTTTGTGGCGATCGCAAAGTCATAAGTACCGGCTGCAATTTTCTGTCCTGCCAACGGCTGTTCAACGTCAAAGATCCCGATTTCAACAAAGGGATGGTCAGGGATGAACTTCTCTTGGGCGTGCAAAAGAAATGCTCTGGAGATATCGGTGTAGCGGTATTCGCTAATGCTATCCTCAAGTCCGGCTAATTTGGACAGCACGGCTTTTGTTGTTGCGCCTGTTCCCGCGCCAATTTCTAATATCCGCAGCTTTGTGCGTGGATCGTGCCTCAACCGCGCCTCGATCGCCGACCGTAGCGATTTTGCCAACACTTCGTTAAAATAATCCGCAACAGAATTGTCACGATAAATACCTTCGACAATCTGTAGGGAACCATTCGGGAACAGACTGTCTGTCCCTCGCTTCTGCCCGGATAGAATTTCTGGCAACGCCCGAACGCAAGTCTCAACTAGGGAAAACGCCCGCTGTTTGCTGTCGGCTTCTGGCCAGTTATCCCTAGCCTCCTTCCAAGCTTGCCAAACTATGTTCTGGGATTCGAGTCCAGCCCCCGCTTCGTTTTGTGCAAGAATTGACCTACTAGCTGCCAGCCATTTGGCGTAGAAGTCGGGTACACTAGCAGACGAATGCAGGTTAAGTGCATTGAGGCTAGTTCGCAGCAGGCGGATTAAAAGCGGCTGCATCTGTTTGCATTGAAAGATGCTATCCGCCTGTAGTTGCCCGATCGATTGGTTTGGCGCGACATCAATGTGCCGAATCTCGTGGATGACTGACGGCGCAACTTCCTCGAAGCTAACAACAAATTCGCCCCCGTCGTACCAATCGATTGCCTCGACACTTACGCTCTTAATTAAAGCAAGCTGATTCAAGCGATTGTTGCTCACTAGGCACTCTAAAACCTGCATCGACTCTTTAGACTCTAGAAGTCCGATGCCACGTTGTTTGAGGCGAGTCTTAGATGCCTGGGAGATTCTGTCTCCGGTGCCGATCGCCCAGTGCCCCCAATGAATCACCTTGACTGGGCAGTTCCAACGGTTGGCGAGGCACTGGGAAAAGGCATCCTTAAAGGCGCAGCCTGCGGCATAACCACTCAGTCCGCCGCTTTGTGACAGCGCCTCAATGGAGGAGAAGAATAAAACAAAATCCAAATCTTCGGTGTGAAAGACCTGAGCTAGCCGCACACTCACGTCTACTTTGGCAGACAAAACTGTACAAAGTCTAGCCTCGTCTGTGTCCTTGAAGCTGCGATCAAAGAGACCCACCGCCGCATGAACAACACCCTGCACCGAGCCGAACTCATGTTTAATTTGTTCATAGGCACGCTGAAGTTCCTCCTGACTTGTAGCGTCTGCCGAAATATATCTCGGCATTGGCCCCAAGTTAGCGATCGCCTCTAGTTTTTGCTGAATTGTGTCATTCAATGGGCTGCGACCAATCCAAACTATTTGCGCTCGATATTTTTCGCTCAGATATCGGCTCCATACCTCGCCCAAACCTCCGGCACCACCGATGACTACGTACACACCGCCGGCACGATAGGCCGATCGACCAGGTTCTGACAAAAATAGCTTTGCCAAAATCGGTCTGTACCATTTGCCGTCCCGCCACGCCAGCGATCGCACATCCGAATCAAAGGGGACGAACATTTCTGGCACTGGCCATTTATATGATGTATCTGCGGGTGAAGGCATATCCAGCAGCCGAAATTTCCATTGGGGAAATTCTTTGGCTATACTGCCGATAAATCCATGAATACCTGCTTGGGTGGGATCGGGATCTTCACCACAAAAAACCGCTTGACTTTGTAGTGCGATCGCAGTCCATTGCAGCCCTTCGTTTCCATAAATAACAGCCGCCGCCTTGAGCAAACGGTAAACTTGTACAATATCGCTTGCTTGATTAACCAGAAGATTCTCAGGAAAGTCATGTCTGGCCGAATTACTGCCTCCGACCCAGATAATATGAGCAATCCGCCCCAGCAGCTTGAGTTGCTCAATGAGATCGTGGATATCTGCATCAGTGGCGATCGCCATGAATTCGCATTGGGTAAAATACGTTTGCAAAACCTCCTTTTGCTCAGGGGTGCCACCAATAATCACCGTCTTACCGTCGGGCATCTTCGAGCCAGATTTTTCGCAGCTTGAAATGTCTACTGGTTGCCAAACCAGCTTTAACGTAAACAGTTCCGCCTCAGAAGCAGACTGTTCTGGCTTGACGGAAGCATTGGCATCTGGCAAAGCCGACTCTTGTAGTGACGTTGTGCCTGGAAGCCAAAACCGATTCTTCGCAAAAGGATAGGTCGGCACGGAGAACCGCCAATGTTTGGAGGATGTTGTCGGCAATTGATTTCCATCCAGCAAACACCAGTCCAAGGAAACTCCGGCGACCCAGAGAGCTGCCAACTGCTCCCAATCTCGCCCTGCGATCGCTGCTTGAATCACCTGTTCTCCCAGAGTCCCCCGAATTAAAGTCTTAACCTCACGACTAGGATGCTTGATGTTACCTTGAAAACCCGATTCGCCTATATCTGGAAATTGACGCAACTTATTAACCAGGTCAACGCGACTTGCGGCTACCACAGCCAGCCGTTCCTCGAATGCCTGCCTGTGGCTTTGCAGAAACCGAGTCAGTTCTGCCAAGGAGCATTGCTCGTCAGAGAGCGAACTGAGCCACTGCTCAAATTGCTTGACAGAATCTCTTAGCTGTGCAGTATTCTGAGCCGACAGCACGAAAAGAAAAGGTTCAGAAGTTCGGTCATCCACCTTTTCAGCAGGTAGCGCCCAAGATTCCCCAACTTCGGCCAAGCTTGTTGGGGAATCCTGGCCGCTTGGGGACTGGGTACTCTTTACTGGGGACTCGGCAAGAAATTTCTTCTCGTGCGAACGCTGCGCGAACAAGATTTGGCTGGGGTCTGAATCCACAGACTTATCTTCCCAGTCCCCAATCCCTAGTCCCCAATCCCCAGTCCCTAGTTCATATTCTTCCACCACAACGTGAGCATTTGCACCTCCAGAGCCGAAACTACTTACACCAGCCCGTCTGGGAATAGATTCGTTGGGGCGATCCCACTTCTGATGTCGATCCACAATATAAAATGGGCTGCCTGATAGATCGATATGACGGTTCAGGTGTCCGAAATGCTGATTTGCTGGCAGTTCTTGATATTGGAGGCATAGCACGACTTTCAGCAGACCTGCTATCCCCGCAGCCGCCTCCAAATGCCCCAGGTTGGTTTTGAGTGAACCCAGACCGCAGGAGATCGCGACTTGGGGAGTCTCACTCCACTCCGAAAAAGCTTGTTGAATTCCCTGGATCTCAATGGGATCTCCTAATGCTGTGCCCGTTCCGTGGGCTTCGATAAAACTAATGGTGTTAGGGGCTACACCAGAGGCTTTCCAGGCATTGGTTAAGAGTGCTGCCTGCTGTTGCGGATTCGGTACGGTGAGGCCGGCGGACTGTCCACCATGATTTGAGGCTGACCCCTTGATCGTCGCATAAATTAGATCGCCATCTGCTTTTGCCTGATGCAATTGCTTGAGCAGAAACATCACAGCCCCTTCACTGCGAACGTATCCATCTGCGCGATCGTCAAATGTCTTGCACTTGCCATCATGCGCCAACATCCCAGCCTTGTAATATGCGATACTGTTAGCCGGATGGCTCATGATATGTATGCCGCCCACAAGTGCTTGTAAGCACTCACCTGCTCGGATAGATTGAACCGCCTGATGCACTGCCATCAGCGAACTGGAACAGGCCGTATCAATGACGATGCTTGGGCCTCGCAAGTCAAAAAAGTAAGAGATGCGATTTGCCAGTGCCGCCAACGACATGCCCGTTGCAACGTGGGCTTCTATCGGAATACCTACCTGCTCCATTACCCGACAGTAATCAGAGCCACTAGCACCCACAAAAACTCCCATACTGCTGCCAGCAACTTTGTTCGCAGTGATGCCAGCGTTTTCTAGTGTTTGCCAAGCTAATTCCATGAGAATTCGCTGTTGCGGGTCCATGCTCTGAGCTTCGATCGCACTGATGCGGAAAAAGCCAGCGTCAAACAGATCGATTTGGGATAAAAAACCACCCCAATCGATACCTTGGTGCTTGCCTTCTGGGTCGATGTCCCTAGGCCATTGCCAACGTCCTTCTGGAAGTTTCTCAATCACTGAACCACCGTTTTTGAGCAGTTCCCACAGCGATTCTGGATTGTTAATGCCACCGGGGAGCCGACAGGCTAACCCAACAATGGCAACAGCGTCGTCTGAGTCGGTTGCTTCGGTTCGCCACGATATTGCAGATTTGGGAGTAGTTGTCAATAAGGTATCTGTAGGGGCGACGAATGGGGACGCGACATTTTGATTCTGCGTTACCGAGGGTGTCTGCTTCTCAATCAGAAACCTCAACACCTTTTCGGGCGTGGTGTAGCTGAAGAAGAAGGCTGGGTCTAAATTCAGCCCGAAGCGATCGCTGATTTGTTCGCTGAGAATCAGCAAATCGACTGAATTAAGACCCATCTCCATCAAGGGACGATGAAACTTGTATCCACTCCGTTTTTCATCACTCAGACAGGACTGAACCGTCGCTTCCAAAAATGCAGTAGCCAATTCGGTGTCCCATACTTGTGGTTCAACATCCCACTTTGCTGCGTCATTAATTCGCCGATCGTCGCGTCTGCGCTGATGAATTGGATAGCGGACGAGTACCCCATGCCCCTGATTGTTTCGATCCAATGGTCGATAATTTTCCACAATCCACTCAATGTTCGCGCCGTGTAGTTCGTGAAACCTCAAAATTGGATCGATTAGCTTACCACGGGCATTGCGCTGCCTTATGTACTCTTCAAAGGAAAACTCGTGGCGATGGAACTCCTTGCACAACGTGACCGCCACGACAGACTCGATACCATCGATCGCGCTGCACCGCTGAAGCATAAACTCCAGTAACTGATCCCCAAGTCTCCTCTCCTGAACTTCGGGAAAAATATTTACCGCCAGCAACTGGACAATAGAACCGTCCTGGGAATGCAACTCGGAGACTCGATTTGCGGTTATGGTTTGAATTTGCTCGGCACTTTCAATCCGCTGTGAGTAGATAGCCCCGACGACTTTGTAATTATTATCAGAATCGGGCAACTCCAGCACTAACTGTCCTTCTGGATAATTATTCAGGCGATCGACCAAGTTGGTAGATGTAGCTTGCAACTCAATCGACCAACATTCCTTTTCCAGTTGCACTAGCGCGGGCAAATCTGATGAGCGAGTGTGGCGAATGCGATAGTCCGCTTTCTGAAAATGCACGACCGATGTATCAATTGGATATGTCAGTTGGCTAGCTGGAAATAACCCAACATTAGCTGCCAGCATCAGGAAAGATTCAGCACCGATATCGCTAGTTTTGGGAACCGCTTCGTTTGGCAAGTTCTTGAAGTCGTTGCTTAAATAATTGATATCCTTAGTCAATTGCAGTAAGACAGGGTGAGATTGGCAAATCATGAGTCCGTGACGACCCACGACGTTGCTCCACTCGCTCAACATCTGCCTGTTATATTCAGTTACATCCCTGATGTCGCTTAAGTCAGATTCTTCATCGTTGAGATGGTAAACGGACTGAACGAACAAGATATCTTGCTTGTTAGCAGTTATTCTACCGTCCAGTTCACGCAATATCTGCTCTGGGCGATTCAAAAGCACTGAAATGACATCAGCGGGGATATCTCCAAGGTTACGAGTTGCAGTCCGAATTAAATCTGGGCATTGCTCAATACCAACTAGTGTCAGATCGTGTTCATCCAGAACATTACCGCGAAGACTATAATCTCGAATCCATAAGTATATCTGTTGTAGCAGTAGACCGTTCCCGCAGCCCAGTTCAACAATAACTCTGGGTTGCTCCTTGAAGTTCGGAGCATTAAAAATTGACAGAATGTGATTTTTTAAAATTGGCCATAGCTCAAAGTGGCTTTGTTGTACCATTTTTATACCTGGGTTGCGAGTCATACTGTCTACTCAGTACAAGCTTTTCATACTATAAATATTAAGTAAAATATTAAGTACACTAACATAAAAATTTATCATTACCTCACGAAAAATTCACATATCTGTATTCTGTATATAGTTAAATTTAATTTGCTCTGTACTTAATGGCACTAAGAAAAGCTCTAAGTTATGGAGAACAAGAGTTATAGCTTTTAATGCCATTGAGCAGTAATTATCGCTCTTTAAAGAAACCCTTTGCGTAAAGCTTATTTAGCAAGGATCTGAGAGGATGGATTATTTGGCGTAGCTGGAGAAATTGGCACAAGTTCAAGACCAAGAGCATGAGCTTTGTTCCTGAGATTTTTGAGGACTTGCTGGTTATATTTTTGCTCATAGTAGTCCATCTCAGGGTCTAAATATCAGCAATCCTTATTATGAGAATAATTATCGTTATTATTCAAAACTATGTAAAATTTACAGTTCAAGGTATGGTTTTTGTATCTCTTTAATTCGTAATGGTTTAGTTTTGATGACCATACCGTAATTGCACAGGCGATCGCATTCTAGTTTTAGAGGTGCGATCGCCTGGAATAATCACTTCATATATCTCATCTGTAAAAGCTGCGATCAAAAATTTGACAGCAAAGCAAATGTGTAATTAACCCCATTTGACATACCTTGTTATTGACCAAGACTGCACAATTACGATACTTTTTACTGGGGTAATTGCGGGGATGGTTGAGGTAATACGGGGTGCGATCATAACAATCGCATTGTTTGAACTACAGCTAAAAAGGTAATTTTATTTAATAATTCAACTTTTCGTTGATACAGAATTTGGGTGTGATTGGGGTAATTTAGTCATAATTTAGGAGGTGTTTTGATCATCGGGTATTAAAGTAATCTTTTTTTCTTGGAAGTCAGGTTCTTGATTTCCCTGCTGAATCCACTCAGACTTGACAAATTCATTTATATAAAAAATCTTGGTTTGACCAGGGATAAAATTTACGTTTACAGATACTTAGTTTTGCCTTATTATCAACAATAACTGCATCAAATCAAAAAAGTGGTTAAAAATCGGCGGTTCGCCCGTTGTCTATAAGGCTAGAAAAAATGCAAAAATGCAGTACGTAAAAACAAAAGTTTCAGCTTCGCTGTTTGCATAGGATTGTGATAGCGAAACGCTGCGCCCAAGGCGCGATCGCGGTGGGAAGATAACCTAATCGGACTGCTCTGGTAGCTATGGAAAATGTAAGATAGGTTTTATCGCAGGCAATATGTCGAAGGTATAAAGCTTCGCCGATCGCTCTTCACGGCATTGCTAGTGAACGTTTAAAGAGTTTTATAGACTACAGAGTACTACCGGGTTGACGTGGAGCTTTTCCAAACTTAGTTAGCTACACGCGATTTGTGGAGTTAATGCCCTGCTGTTTAATGCTTTTGTGTTGTCTTTTGTACACGCGCATGGGTGAAATAACAATCTTCCTAAAAGCCCCTCGCTTGGTATTTACCCAAAAGACTTGCTTGCTCTACCTCCTGCTGTTTTTTAATTCGTCGAACTCAGGTCAGTTTAGAGCGATCGCCATTAATTATCGATACAGTAAAGTTCCGGTGAAGTTCCGGTAAAATTACTTTTATGGTATGGTTTTTATAAAATTTACATAGTGGCCAATGAACTTTGAGGAAGCGCTAAAACTTGCTGATGAGGCTGTGTTCGTCAAGGTGGGAAGACGGCTAAGTCAAGTAGAAATTGCTATCCTTAAAGGCTCTTGGCAGCATGAGACATACGAACAAATTGCTTCAGCAGCTTGCTACTCAGTGGCATATATAAAGCAACATATTGGCCCCGAACTTTGGAAACTGCTGAGTGAAGCACTAGACGAGAAAGTTACTAAGAAAAACTTCCAATCTGCTCTAGAGCGCCGATGGCGTAAATCTTGGAAGGCAAACAGAGCAGGGGAAACTCTGGATAATTCCGTTCAAAATCTCAAATCCAAAATTCAAAATCGAGCAGACTGGGGAGAAGCGATTGATGTCTCTGTGTTTTATGGACGAACAGCAGAACTCAACACACTTAACCAATGGCTGATCGAAGAGCGTTGCCGATTAGTAGCACTGTTGGGAATGGGGGGAATTGGCAAAACCTCTCTAGCGGCTAAACTAGCTCAACAAGTTGAGGGGCAGTTTGATTTCTTGATTTGGCGATCAAATATAATGTACTGGTTAGCAGTTAATCGGGAGCCAGTTTCATTAACAGAATTGCAGAATGATATCTTATCACTGATACTTCCACAACAATTATTAGAAGCTTTGGAGTCTTTGCTAAGACGCTCCTTGGTTGAGAAAATTTCTAATTTATTTACTTTACAATCTGTAGTTATGGAGTACATAACTAATGGCTTTATCCAAAACGTTTGGACAGAAATTAAAACTCAAAACCTGGATTTATTCCGAAGTCATACTTTAATAAAAGCGACGGTAAAAGACTATATTAGAGATATTCAAATTCGTTTGATACTCAAACCTGTTATCAATGGACTCTTAACTATATTTAGAAATCAACAAGTTTTAGAAAATCAACTAAATAAAATTTTAGTCAAGCTGCGAAAAACATTCTCGGAAGAACAAAATTATGCAGCCGGAAACATTCTAAATATGCTTTGTTATCTGGGAACCAATCTTAGTAACTATGATTTTTCGCATTTGACTGTTAGGCAAGCAGATTTACGAAATGTGAATTTACACAATGTGAATTTTAACCATGCTCATCTTGCTCAGTCATTATTTGCTGAAACTTTTGGTGGAGTTTTGTCATTAGCATTCAGCCCCAATGGAAAATTTTTAGCTATTGGGGATATGAATAGTGAGATTCGCTTGTACCAAGTTGGTGATTGGAAACAGCTAAACATCTTGAAAGGTCATACTGATTGGGTGTCAGCAATTGCCTTTAATCATGACAGTAGTATCCTTGCTAGTGGCAGTGAAGACCAAACAATCAAGCTTTGGAATGTCACAAATGGTCAATGTCTCAATACCTTGCAGGGACATGAACAAGGAATTTGGTCACTGGTTTTTACTTCAGATGGGAAAGTATTGGTCAGTGGCAGTGATGACAAGACTGTAAAGATATGGGATGTCAATACTGGTCAGTGCTTGAAAACCTTACTAGAGCATCAAAATATGGTAAGGGCAGTAGTTTTGAGTCCTGACAACAAAGTATTAATTAGCGGTAGCGTGGATAAAACACTAAAGCTGTGGAATGTTAGCACTGGTAAATGTTTAAGAACTTTGCAAGAACATAATGAAGGGATTTGGTCAGTTGCCATCAGTCCAAATGGAAGGATACTTGCTAGTGGTAGTGGCGATGGAGTAGTCAAGTTATGGGATATTAAAACTGGTGAATGTTTGATGACTTTGCAGGGACACTGTGATTGGGTGATGTCACTTGGATTCAGTCAAGATGGGCAAATCTTGGCAAGTGGAAGTTGGGATCAGAAAGTGAAGTGGTGAATGCCAGAAAACTTTGCTAGGACACAATAGTATGATCCGAGCAGTTATGTTTAGTCCTGATGGTCAAATCTTGGCAAGTGGCAGTAATGACCAAACTTTGAAACTGTGGGAAGTTGCTACTGGTCAATGTTTAAAAACTATGCAGGGATATGGTAATGGCATCTGGTCAATTGCCCTCAGCCCTGACGGTCAAATGCTGGCTAGTAGTAGTGATAAAACAGTGAAATTGTGGGACATCAACACTGGCGAATGCTTCGCAATATTCATCGGACATAGCAATGAGGTTAAGTCAGTGGCATGGAGTCCTGACGGTAGTATTGTCGCCAGTGGCAGTGAAGACAAAACAATCAAACTATGGGATATTAAGGCTGGTAAATGTCAACAAACTTTGCTAGGACACTCGAATTGGATTTGGGCAATTGCTTTTAGTCCTGACGGTTGTACTTTAGTTAGTGGTAGTCATGACCATACAGTGAAATTATGGGATGTCGAGACTGGTCAATGCCTCAAAACTTTACATGAACAAAACCACGGAGTTTTGTCAGTCACCTTCAGTCCTGATGGTCTAACTTTAGCTAGTGGTGGTCATGACCATACAGTAAAGATATGGGAAATCAAGACTGGTAAATGTCTGCAAACTTTGCCAGGACATAGAGGCTGGGTGTGGTCAATTGCCTTTAGCCCCGACGGACAAATCCTGAGTAGTGGTGGTGGAGATCACGTAATCAAGTTATGGGAAGTCAAGACTGGTGAATGCTTAAAAACTTTGCCAGGACATACAGGGTGGGTGCGATCGCTCGCCTTTCGTCCAGATGGTAAAATTCTCAGCAGTGGTAGCATGGATCAAACTGTGAAGTTATGGGATGTAAAAACTGGTGAATGCCTCAAAACTTTACAGCAACCAACTCAAGCAGTTTTATCAGTTACCTTTAGTCCTGAAGGGCATACTCTCATCAGTAGCGGTGAAGATGAAACGCTGAAGATTTGGAATATCTTGACAGGTGAATGTATAAGAAGTTTGAGAAGTAAAAGACTTTACGAGGGGATGAAAATTGGTGGTGTTACTGGGTTAACTGAGGCGACGCTTACCACTCTGAAAACTCTGGGGGCGATTGAGTCTGAACTGCACATCAGCAACAATGGGCGAGTGTAAAAAACTATTGTGCAAATCGCTAGGGTGGGCATTGCTATAAAGTAAAATATAATACATTGGATAATTCGCGATCGCCTGGTAAAGATAGAGGTTTATAATTGGCGCATAATTGGGAAGGCGATCGCGTTTACTATAAGCTACTTATCGGGATTTGCAACAGTTGGTTGTATATTGTCACAGATATGGCGATCACTTTCATCAGATTGATGTGGAATTAGTTACCATAACGCTCGTAAAAACTCTTTGCGCTTCTGTGTCTCTGCGTTAGCTTTTATCATAACTGTTTTGCCAAACATAGTGTTACAAGTAGCCTTAGCTCCTTTCTCTGTATCAGTTTGAGGGTCTAGTAGTACAGAATGATTCTGCAAACGGTTACATGCTAATTCCAGCCATTTTTTCCAGTTATCCCTATTTTCGATTAAACGCAAACTGCTTGAAATATCTTTATTACCCCCCATGCTGCTCAAGATTGTTCTAGTATCAGCGCTAATAGCAAATACACTAGTATATCCACCTTGGGCATCTGAGTCCTGAAAGGGTACGGACGCTGGTGAACCATCCAAATTCCAGAATTTCAACATTCTATCTGTACCAGCACTTATGATCATTTTTCCATTAGGACTAAATCCTACCGATCCTATAGCCTCAGTATGTCCCTTAACTACTCCTGAACCTACAGGTTTGCCCTTCAAATCCCAAAAACGCAGCGTTTTGTCATAACTACCACTAACAATCATTTTACCATCTGGACTAAAAGCAACAGAGGTAACTCTATCCTCATGCCCTTGGAAAACTATTGGTGGTTTGTTACCTTCCAAATCCCACAAGCGTAGAGTTTTGTCATCAGCCCCACTGATAATCATTTTCCCATCTGGGCTAAAAGCAACAGAGTTAACGCCTCCCTTATTTCCAGCAATGTCAGTACTTTCCTCATGCCCTTGAAAAACTTGTAGTGAATTACCCTGTAAGTCCCACAAACGCAAAGTGTTATCTTTACTGCCACTAACAATTGTCTTACCATCTGGACTAAAAACAACAGAGGTAACTCTATCCTCATGCCCTTGGAAAACTATCGGTGGTCTGTTACCTTCCAAGTCCCACAAGCGTATAGTTTTATCATTACTGGCACTGATGATGCTCTTACCATCGGGACTATAAGCAATAGAATTAACTGGCTCTATAATAGTCGGCTCACTTAATGGATGTTCAAAGGTATGCTTGACTTGATTATCTTCCTTGTTGAATACCATTAGACATCTCCGAAAACTGCCTAAGTATCTCTGTGACTAGCTTATAACGTGCGATCGCCAGTTTCTGAATCCAGCTAGTTTCGAGGATAGAATAGAGGTTTGAGATGTTTGTTGTTAATAATAAGACAAAAAACGTGGTTATGTGCATTCATTTTAAACTCATGCGATCGCGTATTTTTCTACTGGTAATACAAGTGCCCCAATTCGTAGTCTTACTACTCCACAAATTGTCAAAATTACTTGTTCATACTTTTTAGGATTTAAGCGAAATCTTTCTTGAACAACTCGAAATATTTTTACAGAACGAATTCGATGTTTAACAAATAATCGCTTGCATGAAAACTCCTTATTTTCTTTTTTCTGGTCAATTTTTAACTTTCCATTTCTTGGTGTTTTAATCGGTGTGTCAATTAAATCTTCTCCAAGATATCCTAAATCTCCCTTAAATTTTTGTTTGGGGTCAAAGTTATCGCGGTTTTCTCGAAACAAAGTTATATCACTTTTTGTCCCAGGTTCGCCAGCTATAACATCAACAATATCCTTGGCATCTGGCAAGATAATTATCTGACTTTTAAATGTATGTTTACATGCCTTGCCAGAGTAATATTTCTCTTGTTCTTTATTATCCCCAGTCTTTCCCTCACTTGTTCATAGCTATCTACAATTAATTCATAATCTGTAAGTATTTCCTTAACTACCATTAAGTCAGATTCGTTTTTTTTTACTTGTTCAATTAAACTAGATGGTAGCACTTCTCTAAGTATTGGCAACCAATAGTTAAATGTATCATTTGCGGTAGACTCACTCACCCCAAACTGGATACCAAGAAGCTCAAATGTAGTCAGATGCCTGAGATAAACCAACGTTAAAATTATTTGTTCTTTCAGCGATAGTTTTGGTTTACGACCTCCACCACCAGCAATAATTATAACTTTTTTGGATTCTAATAACTCTTGTTTCTCATGATGTAATCGCTCCGCATTTTGAATTAATTGCTGTAACTGTTCATACTCCAGACCAATTAACCGCTTTGTTTTTTTAGGATTTTGTTCAATATGATTCAGTATGTCGCTCATGTTTCTGTGTCAAAAAAGCTATTTGATGTTCTTTTAGCACAGAATGTTACTATTTTGGAGATGTCTTTTGGATTATATGCGTGATGCACGCGATGGGGTAATGGCAGGAGAAATTGGACAAGTGATTAACCGCAATGCTTCCAGTGGTGGTAAAAGTGATGAGTTTTTTGCTAAAGCCGGGGACTTGTTAGCTAAAGCACTATTGCAGTTAGTTAAGGGTTCACCTTACCCAGATATGGCGATGCTTTATGCGGTGCTGCGGTTGCCAAAACTGGTACAGCGTCTTGACCATGCGGTACAGTCCAAAAGGTTGGATGAATGGGTGGCGACTTCGTTTATTCAATTTTTGAGTGCCAAGGATGCAGAGAAGACTATTTCTGGGATTTTGACCACAGCAGCAGGTACTTTCTCATCTTTCATCCAAGCTGATTTGCTGAGGGCATTTATAGGGAAATCGGACATTCCCACTAAGCTTGAAGGTAGAGAGATGGTGGTGTTCAAGCTAGATGATGAACGTCGCAGTGTGGTTGGGCCTCTGCTGGCGGCGGCAATGCACTTGATGATTGTCGGTAATTTAAGCCGTCCCCGCAAAGAACCGTTGATTATTTCTTTGGATGAATTACCATCAATTAAGCTAGACCGACTGCCACAGTGGATTAATGAATATCGTTCCAATGGTGCCTGCTTTATTCTGGGTATCCAAAGTTTAGAGCAACTTTACGATATTTATGGGGATAAAATGGGGAGTGCGATCGCATCAGCTTGTAGTACCCATGTTTTGTTTAATCCTGGTAACTACAAAACGGCTGAGGATTACTCCAAACGCTACGGTGAGAAGGAAGTGCTAATTAAAAATCGTACCACTGGGCGATCGCTTGGCGGACAAATGAGCCGTTCAATTAGCTGGAGTGAGAATTTACAAAAAATGCCTGTAATCAGTGCTGACGAAATTTTGAAATTTCCTCAAGGCAAGTGCGTAATTACCAGTCCTGGTTATAGTTCCGAGGGACAAGCTTCTATTCCTTATCCTTTAATTATTCCAGTGTCCAAAGCCGATGAAAAACGGGCGCATGATAGTGAGGCTCTTTGGGATACACAAGTTAAACCTGCTTTAGAAAGTCAGGTGACAATTCCTGATATCAAAACGCTAACACAAGCATTACATGAACGGATTGAGTCAGCAGCGCGGATGTTGCCTTTACCAGAAGAAGATGTAGCACCTGCACATGAGTCTAGTAGCAGTGAAACTGATGTTTTAGAAAATTTCCCAGCACGAGTTTATCAAACACCCGGATTGCAAGGATAAGAGGCTGGTAGCTTTTAAGAAGCGAAATATTGTTGCTCACAGCGTAGAATCTTCAGTGTTTGCTGCTGGATTTGGGCAGCCTTTTTTCGCTTGTTTAGGTTGTATTCACCCCGTTTAACTCAGTGTTATAAGCTGTCGCATCTGTAATTTTCCAGAGCATTCTAGAGTTACCAATAGTTGCAGACCTAAAAAGTGCAAGTTATACGCGCGATAGCTTACTATTTCAGAAATTGGCAAATGTATTGAAATCAATTTGGAAAAAATTAATGCTGAATCTTAGCAAGACAATATCACCTTTTACCCTTGACTTTTTTCAATGCCGCTTGTCGTACTTCTGCATTGAGCAAATAACCAAAACCCACCTTTTCTAAACGCAGCACAAATTCCTCTCGTGTATTGCCCAATTTACTAGCTGTAGCATCCAAATTCCAATTATGATCTGCTAACTGACTCAGCAAATAAACTCGGCGAGTCTGCATTCCTGATAAGCGATAAGTCTTCAAATACTCCAATTCACCATTCTCTCGAATAATCGCTTCCCCAATATGATTTTCTTCGTTGGGGTTGAGGTCAGTAATAAATCGTTGTAACATGAACGAACCAGCAGTATAGACTTTTTGGGAAATTAACTTGCGTCCTAACAGTCCCTCTGCCATGAAACCCTGAAACGATGCCCAATCTGAACGCATATTTTGTACTGCTGCTCTCAAGGCTGTTAAATCCTTAATTTTTGACTCATCTAAAGATACACTCATGGGAAAAGTCGTATCGTGCAGTAAAGCGTATTGGTACAATAATTCACCATAGAAATCTTCTAACAAGCTATTGTGCAAAAGTCGATAGTCCTCTGGTGTCGGTACTACAAAAGCTGATGCTAATGCTTCGGCAACAAATACTAATACCCCAACCTGTCGAGAGTGAATTTCAAATACCCGCAAAGCATCTTCAAGTCCAGCAATGTAACGTCCACTAAAAGAGCTTTCCATTCGGCTACCCAGCCCATGAGAAAGGGCATACTTAGAATATTCACTCCAGGCAATATCAGGGCCAGAGAAAAACATTGATAAAAAGCCTTCCATTGCCAAGTGCAGTGGCAAAAATCTCAGTTGATTACTAGATTCCCGCTTCACCATCCGGTGCATTAACCGGACACTGGCGCAACTATAGTTTAACTGTTTACCATCTGTTTTAAAAAGCTGTCCCCCAAAAGCCCCTACAGGACTGCCGTCATTAGTCCAAGACAAGACTAGTCCGTGAGGAACATAGGAAAAATATTTCATTCCTGGTGCTGTCATTTCTCCTGCTAAGGAAACAACTGCTAAATCTTCATCGTAGCTACGACGCAGCAAGCGCAAATCATTACGTACTTGATGGCGCAATAATGGCACAATCCGCACTGCTCCCCGTATTTGAGAAGGAGCAATTTCTAGTCCTTTGAGTGATATGTCTGCTAACAGATTGCTTTTGGATGCCATAGGATGGTGGGTCTATTTTTATTAACTTTAAGCAACACCGTATTTGGTATAAGGACGTTTGTATGGGGGATGCAAGCCTAAAACAATATCTGAAGCTGGAACTCCTCTTTCCACTAGCTCTTGAGCAATATCGGCTTCTGTCATATTGTGCTGAATCCAAATTTTATTATCTTTAATGTCTAAATGAATGTAACAGGCATAAATACGATTAAACTCTTGCCAACCAATATCTAGAATTTGATAGTGATCGTGTTCTGTATCAAAAATGAGTTGACATTCAATATTTGGTTCGTTTGGGGTGGCATGGGCGATTAATAATTCGCGCACAATTTGGCGATATTTGGCTAGTTTTTCCATTCGATACACCTTACAGCTTACACCCCTAACATTTGCTTGACTCGCTCTGCTAAATATGATTCCAATTCAGCTAAAGATGCAGAACCTTCAGCAAACCGGGCAAAGCCCAACATCGTAGGTAAATCTTCTGCATCTCGTAATCCTACTGTGGGAATTGCGGGACTCAGGGGGTGTAAAGAAAAGTCATCGGCATTGTAAACAGGATTGCAATGAATAATGGAAGTTTTTTGTTTTGGGTCTAAACGATGACGATATACACGTAGAATTTCCGATGCTCCACTGGGGGGGTCGTTTTCCCAACCATCGGTGACAATTACTACTACATCTGCGCCCCAGTCTAAAGCATCGAGTAGGGGAGTAGCTAGGTCTGTTTGTCCACGAGGTAGAATTAGCAGTGGATCGCTGGTTGATGCTGTCCAAAAAGCTTGGTATTCCTGGGATGCTGCTTTTAGTAAGTAATGAGTAGCTAAGGCTACTCCTAAAGGACGACGATGTTTTTCGGCTGAACCGGAACTGGAGTAGCTGCAATCTAGAACTGCGGCTACTCGTCCTAGTCTTAAAGGTGATTTTCTTAATGTGAAGGCAGCAGATTTCTCTAATGCTTGGTTTAAGATATCCCACTGCTGTTTGCGAGTATCCAATGGCAAGGATAGGATATACAGCGCCAAACGAGTTAGGGGGAGACGACCTAAATTAATGTCGATTTCTACTTCTGTGCGGTTGGCTGAACTTTGAAAGCGCAATTTTTCATTCAAAGTCATTTGCTCTTGAATACGGGATAAAAAGACCTCTCGTTTAATTCCATGTTTTGCTGCTAAACCTTCGGCAACTGTAAAGGGTAGTTGATAAACTGCTTGAGCGCTATAGTGTGCTTGGCGAAATGTCTCGAATAGCTCTGTTTGATAAACTTGCTGTTTCCATTTCCCAAAGAGAAAATTACCTAATTCCCCTGGTAGGGTGAGGTGAGCATGGGAAGCGATCGCTCGAAATTTGGAGCGATATTTCACAGCATCAAAGTTGATGTCACGTTTTTGCTGGAGATAATCACGAGCGATCGCTCTGCTACGACGATTATTGATACTTCTTTTCCGCAATTGTTGCAATACTTCCCAACCTCGTTGTGGTGGTAGGGCTGTTAATGCTGCGGCAATTAATGCACCTTCTTCTTGTCGATGTTCAGGGGGTGTATGTTTTCCTGTTGCTAGTAATTTGAGGATAATTTGCGCTTGGTTGAAGTGGTTAATCCCTGCTGCCAATGTCCGGGTATAGAGTAATCGGTAATTACCTAAAATATAGTCGTGCAGAAAGTCAATAGATACGCGCTGCCCGTAACCATCACCATAGAACTCACGCTGTCCTGTGCAGGAGAGGCAGGCATTAATAAACATGACTAAATCTTCCCTTGCCACCTGCTGATGTTGGTTAGCCCGATTAATGTCCATTGTTGGCATAGTGGCTTTTTTGAAGGGGGTACTGTTCGGGGAATGACGACACGACAAGCTAGGATAGCGTTACAGGCTAGGTTCGGAAGTCGCACCAAAGTCCCGCAAACAGTATTAACGACTATTTTAAGTTCTAGATTAGAAAATAGCTATAGGAATCTGACTTAAATCTTACTAAGTATACTGAGGTTTTAATCTCTATAAAGTAAGTCTGCAAATTCATGAGACACGTCCTTAATTTCCCCATATACTGCATAGATAACTTTGACGGCGCTAATAGACAGCAAGTGCTATTTCTCAACATTATTTTGCCATAAGTAGAACGGCGTGGAAAAACCAAACTATGTAAAGATAAATAAATACGGAGA